>CAUZJF010000061.1:0-9895 GCA_963579975.1 Dehalococcoidia bacterium | reverse complement strand
CGGCGAAATCTGGCGCCGCCTCGGCACTATTCCACACAGGATGGTAGCCTTCGACGACGTGGTACCCGCGCTCACCAAACTGAGAGAGCGCGGATTGACGCTGGGGATGATCTCCAACATAGACCGCAAGGGGGCCGAAGTTGCCCAGGACCTTGGAATCGAGTCTAGGCTCGACTTCATTGTCACTTCCGGGGAAGTTGGTGCTGAAAAGCCCGACCCGGTCATCTTTCTGGCGGCCCTCGAAAGGGCCGGTGTACAGCCCTCGGATGCGGTCCACGTGGGAGATCAACTGTCATCGGATGTCGAGGGCGCCCTGGGAACCGGCATCGGCGCCGTCCTTTTGGACCGAGACGTTAACCACCCGGACTTCAATCGCTGCCCTCGTATCGACACCATGTCCGAGCTCCCTCCGCTGCTGGAGTCGTACTGAGCTCCAAGCGCAAGAACCACGGTATCGTACCGCCTCCAAGAGACTGACCCTATGAAACGCGCGACCACCGACGTCCTGTACTTCAAGACCGGCCCCGATAACACCCCTACCCTGCCACGTTGAGCCCGGCGAGGAGTTCGAGGTCCGGACGCAGATCAACCGGGGACCGTGGCTCGACGACCACCCCGGCCGTGAAGCGCTGACCCGCAAGCTCACCGGAGGCAACCCATCCAGCGGCTGCATCTACGTCGAAGGGGCCGAGCCCGGCCAGATGCTGATCGTCCACATCGGCGAGATAAACGTCAACCCTATCGGCTTCACGAGATTCAGCGGTTCGACTGGCGCCATGCCCGGCTGGCTGGGAGGCACCAGAGTCGCAGCCCTCAGATATGAATGCGACAGTTTACGACGATTTGCGACAGTGTTTTTCTGACTGAACACCACTGCAAGGAGCGACCTGCGTAATGGAAACGGCCCGCAGCCGGAATCGAACGACCCTGTCTGGACAAGCAGCTCGCCACCATGCCGCCATGTCCATGATTGACGCCTGCGTTGCCGTGTCTTAGGATGTGGACAGCCCGGCGCCCGGAAGCATTGCATACCATGAGAAAGAACGTCGTCGTAACGAGAGAGTGGCCTTAGATCCAGCGGCCAACCCTCCAGACCGAAGGCCCGAACACGCTGTTCGGGCCTTTTTGTTGTATCAGGCAGCCGTACAGGGAGAGCCAACCATGACCCGGACCGCCAAGAAGCGAGAGATCCCCAAGGCCTACGACCCGAAGGCCGTCGAGAGCCGCATCTACAACCTCTGGATAGAGGGCGGGTACTTCACGCCCGAGATCGACAGGTCGAAGCAGCCCTTCGTCGTCATCATGCCGCCCCCCAACGTGACCGGCGAGCTACACATGGGCCACGCGCTAACTACCGCCCTCGAGGACTTGATGGTCCGGTGGCATCGCATGAAAGGCGAGCCGGCGCTCTACCTCCCCGGGACCGATCACGCGGGCATCGCCACCCAGGTCGTCGTCGAGCGCATGCTGGCCATGGACGATATAACCCGGCACCAGCTCGGCCGGCAAAAGTTCGTCGAACAGGTGTGGGAGTGGGTCGACCAGTACGGTGACAGGATTTACGAGCAGCTCAAACGGCTGGGCGCCTCCTGCGACTGGACCCGGAAACAGTTCACGTTGGACGAAGGTCCAAGTCGAGCTGTCCGGACGACCTTCGTAAACCTCTACAAGAAGGGGCTCATCTATCGCGGCGAGCGGATCGGCCACTGGTGCCCCCGTTGCGCCACGGCCCTCTCGGACCTGGAGGTCCGCCACGAGGAAAAGGACTCTGCCCTCTACCACATCTCGTACCGCCTCGAGGACCGAATCGGTTCACTGACTATCGCGACCACGAGGCCGGAGAGCCTGCTCGGCGATACGGCCGTCGCGGTAAACCCGAACGACGAGCGCTACACGCCCTACGTCGGCAAGAACGTGGTGCTGCCTGTGCTAGGACGCCTGATTCCCGTAATCGCAGACGAGGCCGTCGACGTCGAGTTCGGCACGGGCGCGCTAAAAGTCACGCCGGGCCACGACTACGTCGACTTCGAGATCGGCGAGCGACACGGCCTGCCCATCGTCAACATCATGAACCTTGACGGCACCCTGAACGAGAACGCGGGGCCGTACCAGGGCATCGATCGACTCGAAGCCAGGCCGAAAATGGTCGACCAGCTCGAGCGAGACGGTCTCCTCGAAAAGGTCGAGCCCTATCGCCACTCGGCCGGCCATTGCGACCGGTGCGGCGAGGTCGTCGAGCCTGTGGTCAGCAAGCAGTGGTACATGAAAATGGCGCCGCTGGCCAAACCCTCCATCGAAGCCGTGGAAGACGGGCGAATCCGCATCATCCCGGAGCGCTTCTCCAAGGTCTACTTCAACTGGATGCACAACATCCGCGACTGGTCTATCAGTCGTCAGCTCTGGTGGGGGCATCGCATTCCCGTCTGGTACTGCGGCGACTGCGACGAAGCCACCGTCGACTACGAAGACCCCACCGCGTGCGATGAATGCGGTTCGAACGACCTCGAACGCGATCCCGACGTGCTCGACACGTGGTTCAGCTCGGCCCTCTGGCCCCACTCCACCCTGGGATGGCCCGAGCAGACAGAAGACCTCGACTACTTCTACCCGTCCTCAGTCCTGGAGACCGGCCACGACATACTCTTCTTCTGGGTGGCGCGGATGGTCATGACCGGGATGGAGAACGTCGGCGACATCCCTTTCCACACGGTCTACCTCCACGGGCTGATACGTGACCCCGAAGGCGTGAAGATGAGCAAGTCGAAGGGCAACGTGATGGACCCCCTCGACCTTATCGACACCTACGGCGCCGACGCGCTCCGCTTCGCCTTGACGACCGGAAACTCGCCGGGCAACGACATGCGCCTGAACGAGTCCAAAATGGAAGCCAGCCGCAACTTCGCCAACAAGCTGTGGAACGCCGCGAGATTCGTGATCACGAACCTCGACCGCGCCGAAGGGACTCGAAGTTGGGAGTGGCCGCCGCAGCCGAGCCATTTAGAGGACCGCTGGATCGTCAGCCGGCTGAACGCGGCGGCCACCGACGTACAGCGATTCATGGACGAGTTCCAGTTCGGCGAGGCTCAGAAGGTGGTCCACGACTTCCTGTGGGGTGAGTACTGCGACTGGTACCTGGAGATGTCCAAGATACGGCTACGACAGGAGGACGGCTCGTCCGAGTCTCCCCTGCCCGTCCTCACCTTCGTCCTCGAGCGGGTTCTGCGATTGCTACACCCATTCATGCCGTCCATCACGGAGGAAGTCTGGCAGAGCCTGGTGGAATACCTGCCGGACGAAACAGGACGCCCGGACGCGCTCATCGTCGCACCCTACCCGGAGCCCGACTCCGCACTGCACGATCCCGATGCCGAGTCGGGTATAGGCGCCGTCGTCGAGGTGGTGCGCGCGGTCCGTAACCTGCGGGCCGAGTTTCGCATCACGGCGAACCAGGCCGTAAGCGCCAGAGTGGACGCGCCGGATGTCCAATCGGTGATAGAGACCGAGGTCGCCGCCGTCAAGGTCCTTGCCCAGATCGATTCGATTACGTTCGACGGTCCAGCAGCCGCGTCGCCCGACGAGGTGTCGCTGGTGCTGTCCATGGGGACCGTGACCGTCCCTCTAGGAGGCCTCGTCGATCTGGCTCAGGAGAGGAAACGCTTGTCCGAAGAGCTGGAGCAGATCGACGCTAACCGCCGGCGGTTGTCGAAGAGACTCGCCGACCAAAGCTTTCTGTCAAAGGCCCCGGATGAAGTCGTCGACCGGGAACGCATTAGGCTCGAAGCTGCCCACGACCGGCGCAATCGCATCGAAGAAACTCTATCCCGACTTGGGAGCTGAGGCGGGCGCCTCAGTACGGGCCCGGCTCCCAGCCAGAAGCCCCACCCATACGTTCGAGCTGGGCCAGACCCTTCTTCGTGTCGCTGGCGATCCTGGCCTTGTCGGCGTTGTTGATCCGGTACGTGAACAGCCAGTAAGTGAACTCTTTCGCGTCCGAGAGACTGACGTAGCGCCCTGACCTGGGCCCGGTCTCCTCGCGGAACTTCTCCAAAAGCTCCGCCTGAGCCGATCCATACAACACGGAGAAGACTTCGTCGGTTACGTCGGTTTTATACCGCAGGCCATTGCTGGCATGACGCTTGTATCGCTCCAGCTCGGTACTGAGCTGAAGAGCCTCCTCGACGGTTACACCGTAAAAATAGTTCAGATACCCCCGGTACTTCTCGACCCCCAGCGCCTGTCTGAATCTCGATCGGTCGAATGAAGCGGGAACCCGGCCTGAGAGCAAGAGCGTCTCGATCTCGTCGCTGGGGACCAGGTCGCCCACCACCAAGAGCAGCCGCTCGGCGAGGAGCACCCAATCGAAGGCCTCGCCAGCGATGAAGTAGTTGAAACGCCGACCGCGATACGTTTCGACAGGTAAGGTCCATCGCGCCATCGTCTCCAGCAGGCACGTGAGCCAGTCAGCGCCGTCCTCCAGTCGACGTTTGAGGCCCGCGACCATGTCCGCCGCCGACTCCGGATTGGCCGGTGTCCAGACCTCGCCGGAGACGGTACTTTCGCCCGCTGTGCTAGACATGCGCGGCAACTAACACTGAGCGCTCCGACTTGTCCATCCGAAGGAAAGACATGAAATCCGCCAACGGCAGGGTGTTCAGGATATGTCGCGGCTCGCACCATCCCCTGCGGGCCACTCCGACACCGTACCTCTGGTTGCCCAGCGTCTCGACCCGGTGGGCGTCGCTGTCGATCGCCAGCACGACACCCAGCTCGCGGGCCATGGACACGTGTGAGTCCTTGAGGTCGAGGCGCTCGGGCGAGGCGTTGATCTCGAGAACCGTGCCCGTTTGCGCGGCAGCCTCGAATATCGCCTCGAAGTCGGCACTGATCAGCTTACGCTCCCCGATTAGCCGCGTCGACAGATGTCCGATTGCGTGAACGTGAGGGTTCCGCATCGCTCTAACAATGCGCTCGGTCATCACCGTCGAGTCCTGGTCCATCGCCGAGTGTACTGACGCGACTACCCAGTCGAGTTCTTGCAGGACCTCGTCCGGGTAGTCAATCGTGCCGTTGGCCCGGATGTCCACCTCGCTTCCATGAAGCAACGTAATCCCAGGGGTGTTCTCCTGTATCCTGCCCAACATCGCCCCGTGCTGCCTGAGCCGTTCTTCGGTCAACCCGTTGGCGATGCCACGGCCGCTGGAATGGTCAGTGATCGCGACGTACTCGTAGCCCTTGCTCTGCGCCGCTTCGACCATCTCCACCATCGACGCGACTCCGTCGCTCCAGTCGGTGTGGACATGAAGGTCGCCCTTCAGATCGCCGGTCTCCACGAGCCTGGGGATCAGTCCTTCTTTGGCCGCGTCTACCTCGCGGTTTCCCTCCCGTAGCTCCGGCGGGATGAACTGCAAGCCGAGCCGTTCGTACAGGCTCGCCTCGTCTTCGAACTGCGCCGATTCGTTCGTGGACGTGTTTGTTATTCCGTACTCGCTTAGCGAAAGGCCCATATTCTGGGCATGCTCGCGTAGGAGTCCGTTGTGCTGCTCGTTTCCTGTGAAGTACTGGAACAAAGCACCGAACTGATGGTCCTTCACAAGCCGCAGGTCCAGTTGGACACCGTCGCTGAGAATGACCGACGCCCTCGTGCCGCCGCCGCCAACCACCTCGGCCACATTCGCCATCTCGGTCAGGGCTTCCACGACCTCGGATGGATCGGAGGCGACGCAGATGAGATCGATCCTTTCGGTCGTCTCTTCGTATCGCCGGAGATTGCCCGCGATCTCCAGCTTTCGTATGCTGGGGCAAATCTCTCGTAACGCCGCGACGGCCCGGTCCGCCGCTGGCATGGCTACCGCGATCGGCGCCTGGCCGTCGCTGACCCGTCTCGATTCCAACGCGCGAACAATCGCCCCAGCCTTCTTCTCGCCCATCCTGGGCACGGCCGCGAGGCTGCCGTCCCGGGCCGCCTCACCGAGCTGCTCGACCGTCGAGACGCCCAAATTGTCCCAGAGTTGCTTTGCGGTCTTGGGACCCACGCCGGGAACGCGAATTACATTCAGCATGCCATCCGGGAACTCGGCCCGCAGCTTCTCGTAGGACTCCATCTTGCCGGTCGTGACAAGCTGTTCGATTTTCTTCGCAATAGCGTCACCGACCCCAGGAATCTCTTTGAGGTCCTCCTTGTCGTGGACCATCTGCTCAAGCTCGACGGGCCACTGGCCGATGGTGCGGGCAACCTTCTGGTACGCGACGATCGTGTAGCGCTGCTGGCCCTTCATCTCCGAAAGGTCGGCGATGCTCTCGAATATTTCGGCGATCTGGCGATTATTCATGACGCTCTGAGACCAGAACCCTCTGCAGCGTCTCGGTACCAGGAGAGCGGTGAGACGCCCCCATTTGTGCAGCCGCTCTCAATGGGAACAGGGCCTCGCCGCGGACGAACCCACGGTGGATCACACAACGGCGATGTTCAGCGAAGCTGCAGACCAGAACCGTTACGCCCCATGGCAGCGTTTGTACTTCTTGCCACTCCCGCACGGACAGGGCTCGTTGCGGCCCACTTTGCGGGTACCGGCGTCGACAGGCTGTTGTTGTCTGCTGCCCGTAAGGACTTTGGTCATTGGACGCTGCTGAGCGTTCGCGCCGCCCTTCCGAGGGCCCTTGGCCTGCCCGTTCTGCTGCGCCCCGACGATCCCAACGTGAAAGATGGCGTGAACGATATCGTACTGGATCCTGGTCAGCAGGTTATCGAACAGCTCGCGACCCTCTTTTTTGTACATCACGAGCGGGTCGCGCTGCCCGAAGGCGTAAAGACCGATCCCTTGCCGAAGGTTCTCCATCGAAGTGAGGTGGCGCACCCAGTTGGAATCGATCACCCGGAGCATCACCTGTCCCTCGATACTTCGCATCACCTCCGGGGTGAAGGTCTCCTCCTGCTGATCGTAGATCTCGCGAGCGTGAGCTAGCACCCGCTCCTTTATCTCTTCACGGTCCAGCTGGAACATCGAGTCGGGGTCGGCAAGGTCCGCCAGCAACTCGAAGACCGCCTGCAACTCTCCGATCAGGCTTTCGACGTCCCAATCCTCGGGCGCGGTCTTTTCGAGATAGTTGCCGAGGATTTCCTGCAGCTCGCGCTCGACCATCTCCTGCACGTTCGCCTTCAAATCGGAGCCACCGAGGACCTTCTCCCGCTCGACGTAGATAACGCTCCGGTGCGTATTCACCACGTCGTCGTAGTCGACCAGGTGTTTCCGGACATCGAAGTGGAACGCCTCGACTTTGATCTGAGCCCCTTCGATGGACTTGCTCACCATCTTGTTCTCGAGAGGCGTGTTCTCGTCGAGGCCGGCCCAGCCCATGATGGTCTGGATTCGATCACCGCCGAAACGGCGCATGAGGTCATCGTCCAGAGCCACGTAGAACCGGGAGTCGCCCGGGTCGCCCTGCCGGCCGGCGCGACCGCGCAACTGGTTGTCTATGCGCCGCGCTTCGTGCCGTTCGGTGCCGATGATGTGGAGCCCACCCACATCCAGGACCTTTTGGTGATCGGATTCCCACTGCTTGTCGCCCATCCCCAGGGCCTCAGGGTTGCCACCAAGCACGATGTCAGTCCCGCGCCCCGCCATGTTCGTGGCCACGGTAACGGCGCCTGGCCGTCCCGCCTCGGCTATGATCCCCGCCTCCCTTTCGTGCTGTTTCGCGTTCAGCACCTCGTGAGGAATGCCATTGCGTTTCAGGCTTTCGCTCAGAATCTCGGACTTGGAGATATCCGTGGTCCCGACGAGTACAGGCTGGCCCCGCCTGTGGCAGTCCTCGATGTTTTCGACGACCGCTTTGTACTTCGCCTTCTGGTCACGGTAGATCAGATCCGGGCGGTCTTCACGCACCATGGTGAGATTGGTAGGAATCTCCATGACATCGAGCTTGTAGATCTTCCAGAACTCCTCCGCTTCCGTCGCGGCCGTTCCGGTCATGCCGGCCAGCTTCGAGTACAGCCGGAAATAGTTCTGAAGGGTTATCGTGCCGTAGGTGATCGTCTCACGCTGTACCTGTAGACCTTCCTTGGCTTCAAGGGCCTGATGGAGGCCGTCGGAGTACCGACGGCCGGGCATGAGCCGTCCGGTGAACTCGTCGACGATAACGACCTCGCCATCGTTGACAACGTACTCCTTGTCTCGCTCGAAGACGGCCTGGGCCTTCAGCGCATTCTCGACGAAGTGGACGAGACGCGAATTTGCAGGGTCGTACAGGTTGTCGACCTTCAGCGCCTGCTCCATCTTGCTCATGCCGTCTCCGGTCAACGACACGGTCCGGTGCTTCTCATCGATCGTGAAGTCTGGGCCTTGCTGTAGACCAGGCACGACCCGGGCGAATTGGTGGTACTCCTTGCCCGACTCTTCTGCCGGCCCGCTGATGATCAGCGGGGTCCGGGCCTCGTCGATCAAGATGTTGTCCACCTCGTCCACGATGCCATACGCGAGGGACCGCTGGACCCGCTGCCCCTTGTCGATCACCATGTTGTCGCGGAGGTAGTCGAAGCCGAACTCGTTGTTGGTACCGTAGGTGATGTCAGCGGCGTATGCCTCGCGACGGGTACCCTGCCTGAGATGCTCGAACCCGGGTTCGCCCTCGCCGTCAGAGTCGTATATGAAACCGGCGTCGTGCTGAAGAATCCCAACCGTCAAGCCAAGTGCGTTGTAAACGGAACCCATCCACTGCGCGTCGCGACGGGCCAGGTAGTCGTTAACCGTCACGACGTGCACACCGTCACCGGTAAGTGCGTTGAGGTAGGTAGGGAGCGTCGCGACGAGGGTCTTGCCTTCGCCTGTTCTCATCTCGGCTATCTTGCCCTGATGGAGCACGATGCCGCCCATGAGCTGGACATCGAAGTGTCGCTGCCCTAGCGTCCTTTTCCCAGCTTCTCGAACAGCAGCGAAGGATTCGGGGAGAAGGTCGTCGAGGTCGTCGCCGTCGGCGAGCCGGCCCTTGAGCTCGTCGGTAAGGGCCCGTAGCTGCTCGTTCGACAGGGCCTGAAACTTGGGCTCGAGCTCGTTGATCTCGTCGACTTCGGGCCTGAGTTTCTTTAGGGGCCCCTCGGCAGAGCCTCCCAGTATTCTGTTGAGAGTCTTGAGCATCTGTGTCGCTCGGAGATCGTCCCGACGGTTGGGCGCTCGCTGGCCGTCCTACTATCTGTAACGAAAAGAAAGGCCGGAGCGTTGCGGTGCACTAGTAGTCGAACATAGCGCCTACGGAGAGACCGTTATGGATCCGGTGGATTGCTTCTCCCAGCAAGCCGGCAACGGAGACCACCTCGAAGCCATCGAAGCGTTTCTCTTTCGGTACCGGCAATGTGTCGGTTACCACCAGTTCCTTTAGCGACAACGCCTCTATCATCTGAGACGATTTGCCCGCGAGAATCGGGTGCACGGCACAGCAGTAGATCTCCGACGCACCTCGAGCCTTCAATGTTTCCGCGGCCGCGACCACGGTTCCACCGGTCGCGATTTCGTCTTCTACGATCAGGACCGTCCTACCCTCGACGTCCCCGATTAGGTTCATCGCCTCCACACGCTCTTCGTTCCCAAGCCTCTGCTTCTCGACAATCGCAATTGGCGCATTCAGACGACGGCCCATGTCGCGAGCTCGTTTCGCCGATCCCACGTCCGTGGCAACGACGACGAGGTCCTTGAGGTTCTTTTCCTTATACCGTTGGGCGAGCAGCGGGAAGGCGTCTAGCTCGTCCAACGGTATGTTAAAGAAGCCCTGGATCTGCCCTGCGTGCAGGTTCATCGTGAGAACCCTGTCGGCGCCGGCCGTGGTGATGAAATCCGCCACTAGCCGCGCCGTTATCGCAACCCTCGGCTGGTCCTTCTTGTCAGTCCGACCGTAGGCATAGTAA
>CAUZJF010000060.1:0-9903 GCA_963579975.1 Dehalococcoidia bacterium | reverse complement strand
TCCGCAACTCAGGACGCGCAGAACCCTGTCGGTAGATACGCTAGGAGTGGTGCCCCAGTAGAGAGAGGGGGGCTAGTTGCCGCCCGGGGGATGCGCCTCTATCCACTCGCAGTGCTGCTACGAGGGATACGTCCCCCATACCGGGCGATCCAGAACCCAAGAGGTCGCCTGACTATCGAAACTAGGGGGCTGGCTAGCGATGTTTGGGACACACCAGCCGCTCAAATCCTGGTTGAACGCCTCGGCGCCGTCGAACATGTGGCCCATATTCGTGACGCTGCTGACGTCCGACGAACTGATGTCCTGCACGAACTGATGTCCTGATTGAACGCCCTGGCGTAGTGGAAAGGAAATTTGTCAATCTCTTTTTCATGGCGTTTATCACCATCGGCGTGGTGATTGCCATTCGCGGTGTCGGGACGGTGATGAGGCGTTTAGAAGTACAGACTGGCCTCTGACGGAAGGCTCCGTTACGGCATCGGGCGTCGACATGAGAAGCGACGCCATCGATACACGAAGAAGAACTAGGCCCCTGAGGGGTATTCACCGGATGAAGCTGGCGACGCTGTTGTGCCCACTGTTGGGGGCGTAGAGGAACCGCCCGGAGGGAGCCATGTGAATCTGGGTCGCCGGGTCCATCGTGAAGATCGAAATCTTTTCGTCGTCCTGGAACGACACATACATGTGATACATGACTTGTTGGCTGCTCATAGCCCTCCACCACCGCTGGGCGAGGTGGCACCGAGCTCCAGCAGCACGGCCTCCATGTCCGGCCAGCGCCTTCCGAGATTCGCGTAGAAGATTCCCTGCGCGATGGTCAGCGGAGTCCACCCCGCGTCGTTGACGGGGTTGAGCGCGGCGCCCTGGTCAACCAGAAACAGCAGGAGCTCCTTCGAGCCGCGCATCACGGCGCCGTGCAGCGCCGCGTCGCCATTGGCGTCGACGGCGGTGACCGAGTGGCCAAGCGAGAGCGTCAGCTTGACCGCGTCCAGCGCCTCCTCGGCACTGCCGGGACTCTCGCTTGACGACCAGATGCCGACACCCGCCGCCACCAGCAGCGGGGTCGTGTCATCCTCGTTCGACAGCATCGGGTCGGCGCCCAGATCGAGGAGCAGCCACATCAGTTCCAGGTCGACCGCTTTGGTCGCCAGAAGAAATGGCGTGGCGCCCTTCCGGTTCAGCATGTTGCGATACTGGTCGCTCGGCTCTGCCGTCTGACGGGCGTTGATATCGGCTCCGTGGCCGACGAGTGCTTCGACCAACTCGCGGTCGGTCACGTGTCCGCTAGGAATCGCCACCGGGTTGTTATAGTGCCGGTTTGGACGACGGGTCCAGACCAGTTGGTGCAGCGCTGTCCAACCCTGGTCGGACGCGTTCGGGTCAGCACCGCGCTCCAGCAGCAAGACGCTCAGGTCGTAGTGCGCGTTGATGACCGCGATGACCAGTAGGCTGGTGCCATCCGGGAGCGTCAGGTTGATGTCGCCTCCCGCATCGAGCAATGCCTCGACCGCTTCGGTATGGCCTGCACGAACGGCGAACGCGAGCGATGTGAACCCCTCGTCCGACCGTGCGTCGACGGTGGCGCCCGCGGCCGCAAGCGCCGCGACGACGGTGGCATTGTTCTCGGCCGCTGCCCACATCAGCGCCGTCTGTCCCCGCCAGCCTTCCCTGGCGTCAATGTCGGTGTCAGCCCCGTAGCGGAGCAACGACGCAACGCTCTCCACGACGCCGGTCCGGGCTGCCACCATCAGCGGCGTTTCGCCTTCTGATGACACCAGATTCGGGTCGGCCCCGGCGGCGAGCAGAGCCTCGACCACCGCGGCGTGACCACTGGCACAGGCGAGGACCAGCGGGGTCACCCCGTAGCGCGTCGTGGTGTCGACACGCGCGCCGGCGCCCAGCAGGCGCGCCACCGCCGTGTCGTCTCCCTCGTGAGCGGCCCAATGCAGCGGCGTTGCGCCGATGTCATCTGCCGCTTCGACTCCCTGCGCTGCCGCAGACCCAGACAGACCAAGACACACGACGAGGCCTGCCACTGCAGCCGAAGCCCTCCGTCTCCCTCCTGACTTCTGACTTCTGACTCCTGACTTCTCGAGCATGCCGTCTCTAGACCCCGGAAAGCGGTTCCATCTGAGTCAGCCTCCCAGTGCTGTCACCCAGACCGTCGTCGGGCGCGATACCCGCCTTGTCGAGCATGCTGACGAGCAGATTGGCCATCGGGGTGTCCTTGGGATACTGGAGATGGCGTCCGCCCTTCATTTGCCCCCCACTCGCACCGACCAGGGTAAGCGGCAGGTCATAGTGCAGGTGCTTGTTGCTATCGCTGAGCGCCGCGCCATACAGGAGCAGAGAATGGTCGAGGAGCGAGCCGTCACCATCGGGCGTGGCCTCCAGCGTCTCGAGGAATTGCTTGAAGAGGGTGACGTGATAGGTGTTGATCTTGGTGAGCTGCGCGAGCTTCTCCGGGTCGTCACGGTGATGGGAGAGCCCGTGGTGCGAGTCGGGGATACCGACCTCCGGATAGGCACGGCCGTTGAGCTCACGGCCCAGCATGAAGGTGAAGACACGGGTGATATCTCCCTGATAGGCCAGGGCCGTCAGGTCGAACATCAGCTTGACGTGCTCCTCGTAGGAGTCGGGAATGCCGACCGGACGGTCGAACGTCGGGAGCTCCGTGTCTCTCTGTTCCGACAGCTGAATACGACGCTCGATGGCACGCACGGCATCCAGATACTGGGTGACCCGCGCGCGATCGCCCGCGCCGACCTCGCGTTGCAGTCTGGCGAGGTCGTCCGTGACAGCATCCAGAATGCTGCGGTCCTTCCTGAACTGTGCCCGTCGCTCGGTGGTGGAGCCGCCCTCGCCGAACAGCCGCTCGAACACCACGCGCGGGTTGTTCTCCGTCGGGAGCGGCGTCGTCGGGGTACGCCAGGAGATCGTGTTCATGTAGATGCAGCTGTATCCGTTCTCGCAGTTCCCGACCAGGAAGTCGCGGTCGATCGATAGCTCCAGGGACGGCAGCGGCGTTGTCCGTCCGAGCCGCGCGGCGGCAACCTGGTCAGCGGTGACCCCGGCCCGCACGTCGGCCCCTTCGGTCTCTTTCGGGTGCACGCCGTTGAGCCAGGTCGCGGTGGCCCTCGTATGCTCGCCGTTGCCATCGCCGAGCGCCTCGGCCTGTGGGTGCGCGAGCCCGCTGACGACCACCATCTGGTCACGGAACGAGGCGAGTGGGCTCAGCGTGGTGGACAGCTCCAGCGCGGTGGTTGCCGGGGGCGTCCACGAGGGCATAACCATGCCATTGGGGATGTAGACCCAGCCGAGCCGCCGAACCGGCTCGGCCGCTCGGCCCGAGATGCCCGACAAGGCCGGCACCATCGCATCTAGCATTGGAAGCGCCAGCGTCGCGCCGACACCGCGCAGGAAGAGACGTCGCGGCAGAGTCTTCTTCGTGATGATCATGATGTGTTCCGAGTTAGAGGTTCACGGACTGATGTTCCGGTGCGCAACCCCCCAATGGCCAGCTGCGACGAGGGAGCATACTGGCAGTATACGACCGGGGAGCAGCGCAGTCAGGCGGGATACCCCGCCCGGAAAATGCCCGCGAATCTCTAATCGGGGACACTAGTTCTCCGCATCCTGAACGCCGGACTGTTAACGATACCAACGATGAGCGATGAGAACCGGTAGTCGTCCTTCGCGGCATCACGCCTGATCGCCCGTACGGTGGGCGCGTCGTAGGGCTCAAGGCCGCGCCCCAACGCATAGATCATCAGCTTCTCGGTCAACGTGCCGACGAACCGTTCGGGCTTCCGCACTAGGGCGGCGCGTAACCCGGCGACGCCGTCGAAGATCGTACCGTCGGGCAGCGCGCCCGAGGCATCGATCGGAGTATTGGCTTCGGTGCGTGTGCGGAAGCGACCAACCGCGTCGAACTGCTCCAACGCGAAACCGGGTGGATCCATCAGCCGGTGACAGCTTGCACAGACCGGGTTCGAGCGATGGCGTTCCATCGCCTCGCGCATCGACAGGACGTCGCCAGCCTCGCTCGTCTCCTCGAGAGCCGGGACATCCGGCGGCGGCGAGGCCGGTGGCGTCCCGAGCAGGTTCTCAAGCACCCACTTGCCCCGCAGCACGGGGGAGGTCCGATTCGGATAGGCCGTCACGGCGAGGATACTGGCATGGCCGAGCAGTCCCCTCCTGGCGCCGTCCGGCAACTCCACGCGTCGAAAGTGACTCCCATACACGTGCGGCATGCCGTAATGCCGGGCCAGTCGCTCATTCACGAACGTGTAGTCGGCGGTCAGGAGGCCAAGCACGCTACGGTCGCCGCGGAAGACGCTGTCGACGAGGAGCTCCGTCTCGCGCTGCATCGCCTGGCGCAGGTCGTCACCAAAATCTGGGAACAGATCTTCATCCGGCACGATCGCCGGCACGTTCCGGAGATACAGCCATTGGCCGGCAAAGTTCGTGACCAGCGCTCGCGATCGGTCATCGGCGAGCATGCGCCGCGTCTGGCGCTCGAGGACCTCGGAGTCGCCCAGGCGACCGGCAATCGCCAGGTCCAGCAACTCGTCGTCGGGAATGCTGCTCCACAGGAAGAACGACAACCGGGACGCCAGCTCGAGATCGGCGATCGTGTAGTTCGTGTCAACCGCGATCCCTGCGGGGTCCCGCTCGACACGGAGCAGGAACTCCGGGCTAGCGAGGAGCCAGCGCAGGGCCAACTCGATGCCGGCGTCGAACCCGCCGTCCCCCCGACCTTCGTCGAAAAACCGGAGGAGCACATCGAGGTCGGCCAGTGTCACCGGACGGCGGAAGGCGCGTCGCGCGAGGCCCGACAGGATCTCGCGTGCACACGCGATCTGGTCGCCGTCCGCGTCGCTGGCCGGCAGGCACACGAAGATCCGTCGACGGCTCGGTGTCTCCTCCATCGGCGGAGCACCGCTTGCGTCGAACGGTCCGGTGACACTGACGCTGCCCAGATAGGGTTGATACCGGGTGTCGCCGCCCGTGAGGCTCGTGTACGGCCGACCATACGGCTGACGCAGCGTCTCCTGATAGGCCCACGTCTTCCTGAGAAACGTCAACCGCACTTCGCGCGGTCCCGCACGCACGGGCAGGCGGACCTCCCAATCTCGGTCGATGTTCCGTTGCCGTTCCCGCCAGGCTCGATAGGCGTCGCTGCTACGTGACGCATCCGCTGGCGGTGGCTCACCAACCGTGAAGGTGTGGACTGGTGTCCCGTCGACACTGAGCTCGAGCGTGTGCGGGACCGTGAAAACGGCGAGCGCATCTCCCGCGTCGCGGCCCAGGCGCACGCGGAAGACGTAGTCGCCATCTTCGGGAAACGTGTATCGAAACGCGCCGCCCCCACGCGTGCCGAACGGCATGCCCTCGACCCAGTCGTCCTGCGGAAGGTCGCTCGCGAGACGAAACGTCTCTGCGGTCGCGGACGGCGCGGGACGTCCAACCGCCACGCGGCTGATCGTCCGTGCGGCGGCGAGATACCGCTCGAGCAGTGTCGGGGAGACGGACAGCACCCCCGCGATGTTGTCGAATCCGTAACTGCCGCCGTCGGCCGGGAGCAGCGCGGCAACATCGACCTCCAGATCCAACAGATCTCGAACCGCGTTGTGATATTCGATGCGGTTGAGCCGGTGAAACGCCTCGGTCCGTCCCGGGTTGAGGTTGGCCGCCGCCACCTGATCGAGCTCGGTCTCCAACCAGGTGATAAACCGGTCATAGGTCGCGGTATCAGGTCGCGGGCGGGGCGAAGGCGGCATGACACCAGCTCGCAGCTTGCGGACGACGGCTTCCCAGACATCGGGGGCGTCGCCGACGCTGGTCACACTGTGCGAATCGAGCGTCAACCCAGCGGTGCGAAGCTGCGTGTTGTGGCAGGTGACGCAATAGCGGTCGAGCAGCGCCTGCTGCCAGGTGTCGGACCGGGATGGGGATTGAGAGGCAGTCTGCGGACTGGCGGCATCCAGCCGGTCCGCACCCCCGGAGAGCACAATCAGGGCGCCGAACGTCAGATGAACCAGCCTGCACTGTCCGAGCATACCCAGAACCTCAAGCGTAGTATCCGAGCTACGTGAGCTATTGCCCAACCAGCCAATGTTCGAGTGTGACGTAGTTCAAAGTGAGCGGGATTGCTGGTCGCGAGCACTACAACGGTTCATTCCACTTACTCCAACAATCCACTGCTGTCAAGACGCTGCCCCTGCCGACGTCTAACGAGTCAGTCGCTTAGAGAAATGTTTGGATCGATTGGACTAAAGTACGAGTCCGACTAGCATCCACTGGCAGTTGGCGGCGCTGGTGGCTCCGTGAATCACGTTGATCTTGATGCTGTGTTCCGCGATCTGGTCGATGCCCCCCGCTGGGTCGCGTGGCGGGAAGAAGGCAGGAAGGGGAAGACACACAACGGCAGGTCTCGCCCGATCGTGGCGTGGAGCCCGTCTGGGCACATAGCGGACGAGAGCTGTTCTGAAAGAACGCGGCGTGGAATTCGTGTCAGCCTCTCTGATGATGCGGTCTTCATCCATTCTGAGAACCTCGCGGTCGCGCATGGTGAACTGCCTGTCGACCATGACCGACTCGATGTCGCGGGGTGAGGCTACCAGCTCAAGCGATCAGCGTCGTTTGAGAATGTCTGAGCCTACGCTGGATCGTCGCGCTCTGGCGTGAGCATCCCCAGTTGGCCAGTCTGGTCCTCCCCCTCACGTTATCGCCACCCGTCAAAGGGCTTTTGGTTTACCTATCCCCCGCATTGCCTATTCAAACTGAACGAGATAGGATTTGGAAATTAGCAAAGCCTAATTTAATTGAGGCTATCGAGAGGCAGCTGTCTTCTAAACAAGAGCACTTAGTCATGAGTCACTACAGATTCAGTACAAGGTTCGCGCCCCGGATTCTGCAGCGGTTCATAGGCATTATCGCCTTAACCCTGGGGATGGCTGGCCTGGGCAATGCCCAGGTTCTTGATGGCCCCGACCCTGCACAGATGGAAGATGCGCCCGATCTCGGTGTTCGTGCCGTCGAGCACGGCTTGAAAATACCTGACGATTTGGAAATGGGCGCGCCATCCAGCGTGGTCTGGACTGCCGAGAATCGAATACTGGTGTTTAACCGCGGGCCCAATCCCCTGATGGAGTTCGAAGCCAACGGGGACTTCGTTCGAAGTTGGGGCCAGGGTGATTACCTGAGACCGCATGGCATGCGGCTGGACCCGGAGGGCAACATCTGGACCACCGATGTTAACGGTCACACCGTTAGAAAAATGAATCTAGCCGGCGAGGTGTTGCTGACTCTGGGCACTATGGGGCAACCAGGTGAGCCGGAACAAGGACTATTAAACGAGCCGACCGACCTCACCATAAACGCAGATGGTGAAGTATTTATTCTGGTCGGTCATGGCCGCGGCACCCCACAGTTACTGAAGTTTGATCGCTACGGAAAATTCATGAAGAAATGGGGAGGCCCCGGCACCGCAGCGGGTCAGTTCGATACCCCTCATTCGATCGTGGTCGATGAAGAAGGTCTCCTCTATGTCGCCGATCGACAGAATCGCCGCATCCAGATATTCGATGATGAGGGCAATTACATCAGGGAATGGGCATACAAGGGTTTACCCTGCGGGCTCCACTTCACCGAGGATCATGAGCTCTACATGGTCAGCGGATTTTCCGGTGAGATTCTGCGCCTAGATGATCAGGGCAAGGCGATTGCGGCCGCCGGCGAGCCAGGTAAAGGCCTTGGCGAATTCGGTGAGGCCCATTACATGACAATTGCCCCGAATGGGGACATCTATGTTGCGGATACGGTAAAACCCGAGCTGCATAAATTCGTAAGCAGGTAAGGGGTACCCGGGGAGTCCCATTCCGTGGACCGGTCTGCTCGCCTCCGCGCACCCAGCCCATCCTACCTTGACTCCTTTCTCCCCATAGGAGCAGCAATTACAATCTCGCCTTGCCCTCTCATTGACCCCTTCGGTCCTGCCCTTCACATTATCCTGACCCGTCAGAGGGCTGTTTGAAAAGAGTGCCAGTCAGTGTCGTGAATCCCGCTGGATTGGAGGGTGAAATGAGCAAGGGTATGGCGATGGTGGATCAAGGTCATGAAGTGATGTCGCGTCGCTCCGTCCTGATTTTCGCTTTTATCTGCGCAATCGCCGCGCCGGGCGTCGTCTCGACCGCTGCGGCGCAGAGCAGAGCTTCCAACGCCGGCCAGTGGGAAAGCCCCAGAACACCCGACGGCCATCCGGATCTTCAGGGGAACTGGACGAACCAGTCCATGACTCCCATTCAACGTCGAGAGGGCCAGGGTCCGGTTTACACACCGGAAGAGGTCACTGAGATAGAACAGGGTTATGTGGACCGCACCGTCAGTGGCGCCCAGCCGAGCGACCCGGATCGTCCGCCACCGCCACCCAAGGAGACCATTTCGGCGGTGGACTCGTACAACGACGTCTTTTTCGAGAGGGGGTTCCAGGTGGCGGTAGTCTACGGACAACCCAGGACCTCGCTCATCACGTTTCCGTCCAACGGCCGGCTTCCCGCGCTTTCGCCAGATGGCGAGAGGCGGCGCCAGGAGACCCGGGATGGCAGGAGCAACTTCGGCCAATACGACCACCCAGAACTAAGACCACTCGCCGAACGCTGCCTCACTTCATACGGTTCTCCCGCTGGCCCCCCCATGCTCCCCAACGGCGGTTACAACAGCAACTACACGATCGTGCAGACCCCCGATCACATCATGATCATGACGGAGATGGTCCACGACACTCGGATTATCCGCATGGGTGACGGCCCGCGGCTGCCTCCACACATACGTCCGTGGATGGGAGACTCGTGGGGCCACTGGGAGGGTGATATGCTCGTGGTCGAGACCAGCAACATCCATCCCCTGCAGCCGTACTCCTCGGCAGACATGAAGGTGACCGAGCGGTTCAGCCGGATGAGCGAGGATGCTATCCTCTACGAGTTCACGGTCGACGACCCGTCGACCTACTCGGAGTCATGGGGAGGACAGATCCCGATGACGGCGATGAACGACCAGCTCTACGAGTACGCCTGTCAGGAGGGCAATTACGCGCTCTCGGCCGTTTTGAGCGGTGCGCGTTATCAGGAGAGAATGGAAGCTCAGGGGACGAGCACCTCTAGGGGTAATTGAGAGCGGCTCTAGTACCGATCTAAGAGACGGCAACCCCCATCGTTCGGAGGTGACCTCTTCTCGTTCAGGGTAGGCCTAAGCCCTTTGCTCTGCTCGAGGACGTACTCTCAGCCGTTTGGTCCGGGGATTCAGAACCTCGTCCGTAACCACTAGGCTTGGCGATTCATTGTCCTCCATGAAGCTGAAGTCCTCGGTCATGAGGTCGCAGGACCACCCCCAGCCGTATCGGCACCGAGTCCAGTCGAGGACCGCGTCCTCAATGTACAGATGGAGTCCGTCCATGCCGACTTCTTTAATCTCCTCGTCGGTCACGTCGAAGGTGACCTCGCGTCGCTCACAACCCATCTGAATCCAAGCATTGATCTTCATCGTCTGTTTGCGCGGTTCAAGAATGTGCGGGCGTCGTCGTCGGATGAGCCGACGTGGCCCTTGCCGTTCGTCGGCCTGGTCGGCAGATCAGAGCGCCTGATTCGAGGGCGTCCCTTCTCGCCTGCGTTCGGGATCGTGCCAGGGGCCACCATCTTGCGGAGATGCTCGACCGAGTACCGCGAGTCGTCGAATGAGTTTGCCAGTGGACTCATGTCCACACCGCTCAACAGTCTCGGCCTCGCTACGCCACCGGGCGACGAGATCATACATCGCCCCCATTTCAGCCCATCTCGACCATGCTTGGGAGCCCCCGAAACACCCTGTCACATGCTGTGCAGGCAGGAGGTTAGGCCTGTAAGT
>CAUZJF010000059.1:0-9971 GCA_963579975.1 Dehalococcoidia bacterium | reverse complement strand
TGAAATCGGCCACCTTCTCACGGATCGCCGGAAAGTCGAGAAGCTCGATCGATTTCCGGCGCAGCTCGGACTCGTTGGAGTAGACCGGCCCCGCCGGGCGCACCGCGTCCGAAGTAGTTCCCCCCGGTCTGGCTTGAGCCATATAACGGGCCTTTCGACGCTGCGTTCCTACAGATTCTAGCAGCCGCGTCGAGCGGATTGGAACGACCGATAGCTTTCCCTGCCCGTGCTATCATACGCACCGCACCGCACCCCACCCCACCGCGGTGCGACGGAGACACGAACCCAATGAGCCGCATTGTAACCGTCAAAGTGCCGGCCACCACCTCCAATCTAGGCCCCGGTTTCGACTGTTTGGGAATGGCCCTGGACATCTGGAATACCGCTCGGTTTGAAATTGGGGGGGCCGGGTTCGAGATACGGGGGGAAGGCGAGGGCGAGCTTGGCGCCGGCGCGTCTAATCTGGTCCTCGAGAGCTTTCGAATTCCGTTCGACGAGACCGGACGTGAAGTCCCCGACGTTGGAATCCTGTGTGAAAACGAGGTGCCGCTGGCCCGTGGACTCGGAAGCAGCGCTACGGCGGTCGTGGCCGGTCTGATGGCTGGCAACCAGGCCTGCGGTGTGCCATTCGATACCAGAGACCTGCTCGAGTTCGCTTTTACGAAAGAGGGTCATCCTGATAACGTGACGCCTGCTCTCCTCGGCGGTTTTCAGATAGCCGTTAGGCACGAAGGCCGAATGGTGACGTCGGCGGCGCCTATACCCGAGGACCTCAGGGCTGTCATTTTCATACCCAATGTATCGATGCCTACCGCGGAGGCAAGAGCGGCTCTGCCATCCGAGGTCTCAATGGACGATGCGGTGTTCAACATCGGGCGAGTGGCCCTTCTGGTTTCAGCATTTTACACTGGGGACTATAAGCACCTATCGGTGGCGACGGAGGACCGGCTTCACCAACCGGCGCGGCAGGCAATCTTCACGCCCATGAAGAACATCTTCAGGGCCGCGATGGGTGCTGGAGCGCTCTGCGTGTTTCTGTCGGGAGCGGGCTCCAGCGTGCTGGCCCTGGCTCGAGAGCGGGAGATGAGCATAGGCTACGAGATGGCGGAAGCGGCGTCGAAATCGGGCGTCGACGGCTCCCTCAAGATCACCCGCCCTACAAGCCTCGGTGCCCACTTGGTCGAGGGAGACTAGGCATGGTGCCGGTGGTCCACAAGTACGGCGGGAGCTCGCTCGCCGATGCCGAGTCAATCCGCAACGTCGCAGGGCGCATCGCCCGGGCGCGCGACCGCGGGGAGGCGGTTGTCGCGGTGGTTTCGGCCATGGGCGACACGACCGACCGCCTTCAATCTCTCGCCCGCGAGGTCGCCGAAACCCCGGAACCCCGCGAGATGGACCTGCTCCTTTCGACGGGCGAGACGGTCAGCGGCACGCTGGTGGCCATGGCTCTTCGGTCGCTCGACGTAGACGCCATCAGCCTGACCGGAGCTCAGGCGGGGATCATTACTGATACCAGCCACGGCAACGCCAAAATCGAGTCCGTGGACCCGCAACGGATCCTGGACGAGCTGGGCCGTGGCCGGGTCGTCATCGTCGCGGGGTTTCAAGGCAAGACTGAGCATAGTGACGTAACGACGCTCGGACGAGGCGCTTCCGATCTCACGGCCGTAGCGCTGGCGGCCAGTCTGGGTGCGGAACGCTGTGAAGTCTACACCGACGTCGAAGGAATCTACACGGCAGACCCTCGATTGGTGCCCGATGCCCGAAAGCTCGACGAGATCGGTTTCGAAGAGATGCTGGAGTTGGCGAGCTACGGCGCCAAGATGAACCCACGCTCTATCGAGCTGGGGATGGTCTACGACGTTCCTATCCTCGTGGCATCGAGTTTCACTGACCGGCCTGGGACGCTGATTCATGAAGGAGCGAATATGGGCATCAGGGTGCGGGAAACGCGAAATCGAGTTCGGGGCATCGCCGCCGACACGGATGTGGCAAAGATCACGGTACAAGGAGTTCCGGACCGGCCTGGGATCGCGGCTAGGGTGTTCGAGCCATTGGCGGCGGCCGACGTCAGTGTCGACGTGATCGTACAGAACGCCAGCGTGGACCGCGCCACCGACGTTACCTTCACCGTGAAACGGACCGACTTGAGGCGCGCGATCAAGATAACCCAGGGTGTGGCTGATGAACTGGGCGCAAAGGGCGTGTCTACGGCCGATAACCTGGCGAAGGTGAGTATCGTCGGGACAGGGATGCACGACGTCCCTGGCTATGCAGCCAGGCTGTTCCGAACGTTAGCGGACGCCGGAATCAACGTCGAAATGATCAGCACCTCCGAGATCCGCATCACCTGCATCGTCAGCGAAGATAAGGTGGGAGAAGCTGCGCGCTCGATCCATTCCGCGTTCGAGCTAGACAGGCCGGAAGCACGGCCCCAACCGCGCCGGGCCAGCGCCTAGCGCCGTAGCGTCGGGGTGTTGTAACAGTACGGTACCGAGTGCTATGCTCGTTTCCAGATTCCCTGTCCCGAAGGAAGCGTATGGCGAATACTCATCGTCTGACAGCCTTGATCGAGAAAGAAGGTAACGGGTACGTCGCTCTGTGTCCTGAGCTAGACATTGCGAGCCAGAGCCTAACGATCGAGGAGAGCCAGCGCACCTTGAAAGAAGCACTGGAGCTATTCCTCAGGGAAGCCGACACATCCGAGGTCGAGGGCCGTCTCCACTCGGACGTCTACGTAACCGGATCGAGGTTGTGGTTGGGTAGACTGCGCGTCCTCTCGGGACGGGCTGTTTGCCGTATCCTCGCCAACCACGGATTCTTTGAGGTACGTCGGCACGGCAGTCACATCATCATGCAGCTCCGTAAAGAAGACTCCACAGTAACGGTGCCGGTACCCGACCACGACGAACTGTTGGTGGGAACCCCGAGGTCTGTCATCCGCCAGTCTGGATTGCCTAGAACCCTCTTCGAAACAACGTAGAGTCCACGTCCACGTCCACGTCCACGTCCACGTCCAACGACCGGGACACTCTCGCATTCAGCGAGTGCGCCTTCGTCTGGCATGGCCCTGAAACGCTTGTGAATGCGACCTTAGTTTGCGGACGAACTTCCTGAGACCAGAAAGGTCTTGGTCTGGCAAAACGTCGCGACCGGTTTGATTGATATTCGGAATCGTTCCAGAAACGCGGCATGAGGGAGAACGCAGGCAGGTTGCCGTATCAAAGCGAGAAAGCGAAACCGTATCTTTCCGTAGTGGTGCCGGCCTTCAACGAAGAGCAACGGATTCCATCTACCCTGGACAGGCTCGTCGCATACCTGGGCGCTCAAGAGTATTCGTGGGAGGTGATAGTCGTCGATGACGGCAGCACGGACGCTACCGCCGCAGTAGCGTCCGAATGGGCGGTATCCGAGCCCCGTGTGAGGGTCGAATCTATAGAGCATACTGGGAAAGGGTGGGCGGTTCGGAAAGGAATGCTCGCCGCTACCGGCCACTACCGGTTCATGTGCGACGCCGACCTGGCAATGCCGATCGGGCAGCTAGGTGCCTTCGTAAATCGCGGTATCGAAGGCTACGACGTCGTCGTCGGTTCGCGACAGATCGAGGGAGCACGGCGGTTCAACGAGTCCTACGGCCGGCACTTTCGAGGCCGTTTGTTCAACTGGCTGGTGCGACTTATCGCCGTCAGGGGGTTCCAGGACACGCAGTGCGGCTTCAAGTACTTCGCCGGCGACGCTGCTGAAAGGCTGTTCGGGTTACAGATGGCGCGAGGCCTGGGTTTCGACATCGAGATTCTCCGTCTCGCACAGAAGGGCGGTATGAGGATTCTGGAAATGCCCATTGACTGGTACCACCAGAGTGACGGTAAAGTGAGACCGCTGGTGGACCCCCTAGCGATGTTGGGCGAGGCCGTAAAGGTCAGGATATGGGAACTTCAAGGCAAGTATCGCTAAATTCGGAAGTGAGCACTCCTAACGTGCCGAACGGGCCGATTTCCACGGACATCGTGGATATTGAACAGAGCGCCTTCCAACCAGATGATCCAAATCAGCCCCGGCTTGCCGTCGTGGTGCCGACGTACAACGAGGCCGACAACCTGCCGGAGCTTGTGAAGCGCCTGTTCGCGCTCAGCATACCCAATGCCCGACTGATAGTCGTCGACGACGGGTCGCCTGACGGGACTGGGGCAGTTGCCACCGAGCTCGGCCGTCAGACTGATGGGCGGGTAGAGTTGATACAGCGCAACGAGAAACTGGGCCTCGGTACCGCCTACGTGACCGGTTTCAAACGGGCTCTCGTTGCCGCTGACTACGTCGTGCAGATGGACGCGGACCTTTCGCACAAACCGGAATACCTGCCGGGGATGCTGGAAGACCTGGGGAAAGCCGACGTCGTAGTTGGCTCCCGCTACGTCTCTGGGGGTGGTGTCGACGAGTCGTGGAGCATTTACAGGCGTTTCTTAAGCTACGGCGGGAACGTCGGCATCAGAGCGATCAGCGGTGTCAAGGTTAAGGACGCCACGTCCGGCTTCAAGGCCTTTCGAAGCAGTGCGCTTGGCGCCCTCGATCTCGACGCCCTGAGATGCAAGGGGTTTGCTTTTCAGGCGGAGGTGGCGCACGCTTGCCAGCGGAAAGGACACCGCGTCGTCGAGCACCCGATCGTGTTCGACGACCGGGTCAGAGGGCAGTCGAAGATGTCTCTTGGCATCGTCCTCGAAGCGGTATGGCGGCTGCTGCCATTGTGGTGGAAACGCGACCACTGATTTTTGCGAGGACTGGACGGTGCAAAAGTGCTTGCATCGCTCTCAAACGATGCGCTAGAATCGCGAGCCGAACGTAGAGCGTAGCTATGGCAACACGTAGGACGGAAGATAGGGAAAAACTGCACAGGGACAGGGCCAAACAGGCCGTGGTTCTGGCTATGGCCAGCAGGTGGTCGGATGCGGTCGAGGCCAACGCGTTGCTTGTCCGTGACTTTCCGGACGACCTCGAAGCCTACAACCGTCTCGGCAAGGGCCTGTCCGAGCTGGGCCGTAACAAAGAGGCCATCGCGGCCTTCCAGCGCGCGCTGGAGATATCTCCGTACAACTCGATTGCCAAGAAGAACCTCGGGCGTCTTACGGAAATCGGGGAAGAAGCGCCTCAGCCCAGGGCCCCCGCCGGCAAAGCGGCCAGGAAGGCCTTCATAGAGGAGAGCGGGAAGACCGGCGTTACCTCACTGTTAAACGTGGCGGACCAGAAGTTGCTCTTCAAGATGGCCCCGGGGCACCCCGTCGATCTCTACTCAGAAGGGGGCACGCTCAAGGTGGCGAGCTCGACGAAGGACTATCTCGGGCAGGTCGAGCCTCGTCTGGCTTCCAGGCTCAATAAGCTGACGAAGGGCGGCAACCGGTACGAAGCGGTTGTCACCCACGTGGACGAGCGAGAGATTTCGGTGCTGCTACGGGAGGTCTACCGAGATCCGTCCCAAGCCGGAATCGCCTCGTTTCCCTCCAGAGAGAGCGGTGACCGCGGCGTGTACCTGCCCAACACGATTCTTGGTTACGACGTTCCCGACGATATGGGCGACAATCCGGACTTGCACGTCGTGAAAGACTGGTCGAACGACGACACCGAGCCCGGGGACGACGAGGTTTTCAGCCCGGTGATACATCGCATCATCAGCGCCGACGGCGACCGAAATTTGTAGACTGCTTCCTGCCCAATCGGAGCCCCGATTGGGCGTGTGACTCGATCAGCTGTCTGTCTTGACGGCGTCATCGTCGGCCACCGGCCGTTCCCGATAGTACAGGCCCCAGCGCTTCATTGCTTCTTTGACGCGGGTGTCGTCTAGGTGGACTAGCTCCTTCATGAATCCCGCCAGCGCGTGCACGTGGAGCAGCTCATCGGAGCAGACCCAACTGGATTCCCCTGGAACGGAATAGAGGACTCCGCTTTGATGCTGACAGCTGAGGACAATCCTCTTCCCTCCCGGTGCGCCCTTTATCGCCAGACCCAGTTCACTCAATGGATGTACCTCGCGACCCGTCCCGCGACGGCTGTGTTTCGTCCATGCTCGAACCGCCTCAATATAGTTGTGACTAGCCCCTGTCGTCAACGTCGCTGCTAGCTATGTCAGGATGCTCGGTTCACAGTCAAAACCCTCTGCTATAATGGCGCCGGCGGAACCGGCTAGAGCTGCTAACCCGAGGGATACCTAGTACGTTTCGTCGGAGAAGGAACTGCACTAGTTTGGGATAGTCGGACATTGTAGGCGGAAACCGGGAGGGGTCGATTTCGGTATGCGCCGGACATTTCGTTCTCAGGAACTGAATCCACCTGACGGTCTCTCTGCGTACAAAGATACAGAGGAGACCACTGGCGCGGACCAAGGTCCGGTCACACGAGAAGACTACGTGGCGTTCAGCGACCAGGAACTGATCTCCTTCATAGTTCAGCAGAAGAAGGAGGCCCTGGAGGCCATTTACGATCGGTTTTCGGGCGCCATTTTTTCGCTCGCGTCTCACATGTTGCGGGATCCCGGTGCGGCTGAGGAAGTAACCCAGGACGCGTTTCTCAAGGTCTGGAGGAGGGCGTCTAGCTACCGCTCCGACAGGGGGAAAGTGGCGGCCTGGCTGTTCAGCATCGCGCACCATCGAGTCATTGATGAGGTGCGGAGGCGGAAGCGAAGGGAGCAGACACACGTCTACCAAGACGTCGAGCTGATAGACCAGCCGGCGGATGACTCCAGCGACCCTGCAAGGTACGCGATGCTTCAAATGAAAAGAGGTGAGCTGAAAGAAGCACTTTTCGTGCTCAGACCGGAACAACGAGAGATCGTCCTGCTCGCGTACTACGGCGGTCTCACGCACTCGGAGATAGCGAATCGACTACAACAGCCACTGGGTACCGTGAAGACAAGAATGCGACTTGCCCTGAAAAAACTGAGAGTCGTTATGGGGCCTCAAGCGAGGGAGTGGGTAGATAATGAGGTGTGAGGAAGCAGAGGAGAATCTGGCGCCGTTCCTTCTGGGATCGGTAGATTCAGCCCGGGCTTCGGAGATAGACAACCATCTCGACGCATGCACTGAATGCACGTCCAGACTGGTCACGGAAGGCGACCTGATGGCGGAGTTTGCTCTTTCTGTCTCTCAGAGAGAGGCTCCACCGCGAATCAAGCAGCAGTTGCTCTCGCGAATCGATGGCGAAACGCCGTTCCGTCGGTGGGTTGATGTTGCCGCCCGTCTGCCCAAGATCCTGGCCCGCGCAGATCAGAGGGTAGGGTTCCATCCTAGAATGGTGGCGGCTTCGGCGCTGGTGCTGGCCATCGTTTTTGGTGGCGTGTGGTTTGACGGACGCTTCGACAACGTGGTTGACGAGAAAGCGGCGTCGGCCGGACAAATGCCTACGGTAGAGCAGGGCGAGAGGAATGTGCAGGAAATGGTCGAGGCGTTGCCGTCCGTCTCACCCGGAGCCGCGGTGACGGTGACCCGGCTTTCCGCGACTGAGGCTTCTCCGAACTCCCGTGGGATGATCTACGTGGCGGCACGCGGAACGCTCGCCCTCTTGACCGCCCGCGATCTCCCAATGCTTTCCCCGCAAAACGTTTACAAAGTGTGGCTCGTCAAGAGTGGGGAGCGGTACGACACCGGACTATTCGAGGTAGATTCGACGGGGTACGGCCAGCATTACATCGATCTATCAGTCCCGCTAACCGAGTTCGATGCAATAGTCATCTCTATTGAGCGTGCAGACGGCGGCGAACCGGCCGGCGAAAGCATTCTCAAGGGTGACTTGTAACATTTCGCCGTAAATTACCCTACAAGCGGCTTTGCCCCAAGCTCTGCGTATGGTAGTGTATTGCACGGCGTGTTAAAATCGACCAGTCACCGTTACTTAGAGAGGGGCTACTATGTCCAGGTCTAGACTTTTCATTCTGGCCGCCCTTGTACTCTTGATGGCAGCGCCCTCGGGCGCCGTCTTTGCTCAAGAGGAAGAGGCGGTGGCCATGGGGACCGCTGTCATTTACGACGATCTGAACCTCAGTGACGCCATCACCTACGCGATGACCAACGTCACCCTGCCGGAGGACGGCAAATCGCTGGTGGGTTGGCTCATTGACGACCGTGACGGCACCAAATTCAGCACCGGGCCGATGACGGTCGACGAGGACGGGACTCTCGGACATACCTTCGACAGCACTCATCCGCGCTACACCGGAGCCAACCTGATACACACGTACAATCGGGTTGTGATAACGCTCGAGGAGAGCGACGTAGATCAGCCCGCCGGTTCCGCGGTATTCGAGGATGCTATCGAGGGCGGCGTGATCACGCACGTCAGGCACCTGGTGACGAACTGGCCGGAAGGTTCGGTGGCAGGTATCCTGACGAACCTCAAGAACCAGATCCAGGTAGCTATTGATCACGCCAATCTCGTGAGCCAATCGGTTACCCTTGCCCAAATACAGTCCCACACCCGTCACGTAATCAACATCATCGAAGGGACGGACGGGCCCAACTTTGATGAGTCGGCCGGCAACCCCGGGGATGGCCTCGGAGTGTTGCTCCACGCTGGGGACCGCAGCCACGCGGCCCTCGCGGCTGCCGGTTTAGCCGCCGACGATCTGGTCGCCGTCCAAGCTGAGCTGGTCGAAATCACGGGTATGAACGCTGAGACGTCGGCAATCGCGGCCAGAGACGGGGCCCTGCAGGTCCTGGCACAGAACGACCGCGACCTCGCGAAGATTTTGATTGGGCCGGTGTTGGGCTACCTCGAACAAGCGCTGAACGGCCGAGATGCCGATGCCGACGGAATTGTCGCGTCAATCGAGGGCGAGGGCGCCGTAGTTAACGCGTACATCGAGGCCCAGCGAATGGCTACGTACACATTTGAGGCTGGAGCCACCACCGCGCCCGCGCCCCCGCCTGAAGAGCCAAGCGTCGGCGACGCGACCGTCCCGATGCTCGCCAGGATAGCGCTGATCGCTTCCGTCCTACTGCTGGGAATGGGCGGCCTGGTCCTGGTCGGCCGATTCCGAAGACTGACGACTTAAGCTAGCAGGCAGTCCAAAAGGCCCCGCCGTTGGCTGGCGGGGCCTTTTGATATATTGGCGAAAGCCTTTCGAGATTCACGCCGCGCGAATCCGGGCCATGAAAGCCAGACCTACTCCCATCCGGTGTGGTATTTGCGGCAATATGCTTCTCGGCATGCACTGCAAGCTACGCTGTGGATATATGCGGGACCGCTCTGATCCATAATCTCGTCTTGAGATGGTCTGTGCCCGTGCGTCGCAAGAGTCTGGTGGCCGCGGGTTTCGTTCTGATCGCGGCATCTGCAGTTGGCTGCTCAGGCTCGTCAGCCGAGGACCCTGAGTCTTCTCCCGTTCCTACCCCCACACCTACGCCGTTGCCAATTGATCCGGCCGAGCTGCTTGAGCGTTCGGGCGAATTGATGCAGGGCCTGTCGTCGTTCCGTTTCCGAATCAATCATGAGGGCGGTGGTACCCAGCTGTTTGAAGGCATGGACATTCTGGAGGCCGAAGGGGAGGTGGTGAGTCCCGACCGGATCTCGCTGGCCTCGCGCTTGCGGCGGTGGGATTCCTGCTGATGAGCGGCTGGGAATCCGAAGTCCGAGACCCGGCGTTGACCCTGCATCTCGCTATCGCGGGCTTCGGCTTTGGCCTCCTGATAGCTCCAATCTCCCTTGCCGCAACTGAGTCTGTCGGAGAGGAGAACAGGGCGACCGCCGCCGCGACAGTTACCGCGATGCGACTCATCGGCATGACCTTCGGCCTCGCGGCCTTGATAGCGTGGGTAGCCGACCGCTTTCGGTTTCTGGTCTCCGGAATACCGTTGCCGTTTGGAAGTACCGACGACACGGCAATTCAGGCGCAACAGCGACTCGATGCCTTCGACGCCTAGCTGACGAGCGCCGGGATGACGCTGTTCATCGAGTTGTTTGTGATCGCGATGGTCGTGTGTCTCGTCGCC
>CAUZJF010000058.1:0-10032 GCA_963579975.1 Dehalococcoidia bacterium | reverse complement strand
GATGTCGTCCGCGAACTGCTGCGGCGAGGGACCTCCCCACGACCAGGCCGCAACCGTTCCGGCGTCTCGTAGCTTCTGACCCAGAAGCTTGTACACCGGCACCTCGAGGTACTTGCCCATAACGTCGTATAGGGCCGACCCCAGACCGAGATTGAATGTGTTGTTCATGAACTCGAAGGGACTGCGGCCGATCAACGGCTCGACCATCGAAAATGGCGGCGGTGGGCCGTTCCAGTCATAGTCGCCGTAGCCTGTGATGCCGACGTCGGTGTGGACCTTGAAGACAACTCGGTGGTAGGTTGGCCATCGAGTCGTAACCACACGGTAACGCTCTGCGATGGGCGGGAAAATCGGAATGATTTCGATATCGGTTATCTTCAAAGGGCACCTCTACGACCTTCCAGCAAGCTCTCGGGCGCCAGGGTAGTTGAATTGTGCAAGTTCCGCAATCCGAAGGTCACAAGACGAGACGGAGAGCCCGACGGTCTGCCGCGGCCGTATCGGGCGGACAGGCTTCGCCGAGCATGATCCAGCGTCATTTTCTCGGGATATTCGCCTCCATTCTAGCGGCGGGAGCCATGATTGCTTGCAGCTCGCCTGCGGAAGATTTTACTCCGCCCGTGCCCGTCGTTCCTTCGCCCTACCCCACTATCGCCGATCTGGGCTACACGATCCAGCTCGGTTACACGCACCACCGGGCCGACGGAAATCGCGTCGTCGAAGGGAAAGGACCGTTTCCGGGTGGCTCCGTTGTGGACATACCGATCGATGGCTCGCCTGGCTGGGTGGTCGGGACGGCGCTAGACGAACAGACCCTCTAGGTCGTGGCAACCGACGCCGGCGACGTCCAGGCCTTTCAAGTTTCCGTATCCGGCGCGGTCGAGACCGTGGACATCCTGCCGGGCCGCCTCCCGCACGGCATACCGCCACTCGTGCGGTTGGACGAGGACCGCGCCTCGCTTACGACGTCGGAAGCCGACGCGATTTCCACTTTGACGCATCCGGTAATGCTGTCACAGTCCGGCCGCCTGGTCACGATAGACGAGAGCGGCGACTTGATCGTCGAGTCACCGCCTGGGGCGATCCGGCTCGGAGTCGCCGCCCTGCCCAACGCACGGCTGCTCGTCGACGAATATGAGCGGCTCCTCGTGCTGACCGGCCCCACCAGGCGTCTTTCTCACGAATTAGTCGGCGACCCGATAGAGGCCGAAGGGGTCACACTGGTGGACACTCGTCGTGGAGGCGGCCAGGTGGTAGCGAGCTTTGAGATCGCGAACGACGCCGTAATCGAAGGCATCGCGCCCATCTGGGCTGACCTGACGGGCGATGGACAGAGAGAAATCATTGTGACAGTCAGCGACACGAGCGAAGGCGCCCAAATTGTCGTGTTCAGCGAGTCCGGAAGCCGGACGCAAGCGGCCCGGCCGTTGGGCAGGGCCGCAGATGGCGGCACCAGCTGGCCGTCGCGCCCTTCAGCCCTGGCGGCGAGATGGAAATCGCGGAAGTCCTCACGCCGCACATCAGTGGAGTCGTCGGCTTCTACCGGCTAGACGAAGACTCCCTATAGATCGTCGCCCAGCTTCCAGGATTCTCGACCCACGCCATCGGCTCCAGGAACCTCGACATGGCACTTGCGGGCGACATGGACAGCAACGGGCGGGTAGAGCTGCTGATACCGACTCAAGACAGGAGCGAGCTGATGGGCATCCGGCGCACCTCGTCTGGCACGATGGTCGCGTGGACGGCCCCGGTCGGCGGAACTCTGACCACAAATCTGGCGGCAGTCGGCCTGAACAGCGACCAGTTCGCCGTGGCGGCGGGCAGCGACGGAAAGCTGCGTGTCTGGCTCCCGGACGACTAGGCCGGTCTAGCCAAGCTGGTCGTGGGCCCAGGTCAGCAGCTGCTCGGTCTCGGGCCACCCGATGCAGGCGTCCGTAATGGATACGCCGCCGTACATCAGCTTCGAGGCATCGCCGTTGAGCTTCTGGCTTCCGACCATGAGATTGCTCTCGAGCATGCAGCCGATGACGTTGCCGTTCCCAGCGGCGCGCTGGCCGACCACGTCTCGGAAGGCAGCGCCCTGCCTCGTGTGGTCTTTTCCCGAGTTGGCGTGGCTGCGGGCGCGCGCCCGCAGCCACGCGTTGGCCTCGGCGACCGCATCACGGCCGTAGTTCGGGCCGTGTTTGCCACCCTTCAAGGCCAGATGGCAGTAGGGATTGCCGCCCGTACGAACGATCGACGACCGACCATCTCGGTCGATACCCAGGAAATCCTGTGGCAGTCGGGCCGAGATCATCGCGTCGATCGCGGTCTGCGGGCTGCCGTCCGTCGCGTTCTTGAAACCGATGGGCATGCTCAGGCCGCTTGCCATCTGCCGGTGGATCTGGCTCTCGATAGTGCGAGCGCCGATGGCGGCCCACGACACAAGTCCGGCAATATACTGCGGCACGATAGGATCAAGAAACTCCGTACCTACGTAGACGTCCATCTCCGCGAGATCAAGTAGCAAACGCCGGGCGCGACGCAGCCCCGTGAGAATGTCGAAGGTGTCGTCGAGATCGGGATCGTAGATCAGCCCTTTCCAGCCAACGGTCGTACGAGGCTTCTCAAAGTAGACCCGCATCACGACCAGAAGTTTGTCGCTGAGCTTGCCGGCCAGGTCCTTGAGCCGTCCGTCATACTCGAAGGCGGCGCGCGAATCGTGAATCGAACACGGTCCGACGATGACCATCAAGCGGCTGTCGGCTCCTTCGATGACCCGCTCGACCTGGTCCCTGCCGCCGAGCACGTGCTGCTCGACCTCGGACGTCATCGGGAGCTCGGCGATAAGCTCGGCGGGCGTGATCAGCGGCTCGGTGCTCCGGACTCGAACGTCTCTTGTAGGTGTCTTCAGCATCGCAAGATTCCTTTGGTTTACGGCTTCGCAGTTCTGGTCCCCGCCCGCGCTTCGCCGGTAGATTTCGGACAACAAAAAACCCCACCGCTGCCGGTGGGGTCATGGTGTTTCGGTCCTTTAGTAAGCTGAACCTACGTCACGCGCACCTTGTCCTCGCCAGCAGCCTGGGGCCCGGTAAAGTCGCACCAATTATACGCGGTCGTGCTCCATATCAGTTTCCTCATTGCATTTAGCAAATAAGGCAAGCGGCCATTGAGTCAATACCTTGCAGGCCGATGTCCCGGTCCGTTCAGATAGAGGCAGACGTCAATCCTCTGCGACGATCGGGGTTCGCAGCACCCCGATTCCCGACATCTCGACCTCCACGACGTCCCCTGGGGATACAGGCGCGACACCGGACGGCGTGCCCGTCATGATCACGTCGCCCGGCTCCAGAGTGACTGCCTGGCTGATGTAGGAGACAAGCTGTGCCACGGAGAACAGCAGGTCCGACGTGTTGGACTGTTGCTTGACCTCGCCGTTAAGCCGCGTCGTCAGGTCGACGTTCGTAGGATCGATGTCGGTCTCGATGACTGGGCCGAGCGGGCAGAACGTGTCGAACCCCTTCGAGATGAGCATCGACCTGTTTACCAGCTCGGCGTGCTGGAGCTGGCGCTCTGTCATGTCGTTTCCGCATGTGTATCCGAGCACGTAGTCGAGAGCGTCCTCCTCGGCAACACGCCTGGCGGGCTTGCCGATAACCGGCACGAGCTCGCCTTCGTACTCGACATGGGTGCCCTGCCGCGGGTAGACGACAGGGTCGCCGGGGTTGGTCAAGGTCGTGCGCGGCTTCATGAACAGCATCGGGCGCTCGGGCTTAGGAAAGCCCATCTCCTCGATATGCGACACGTAGTTGAGGCCAACGCAGATGATCTTGTCCGGGACGACCGGCGCCAGCAGACGGACACTGCTCAGATCGCCGATCAGGCTTCCTATCTCGAAATTCCCGAAGGGCGAGCCTAGAAGCTCGTGAACAGCCCGGCCATCGAGCACTCCGTAATCAGCACCACCGCCGGCATCGTACCTCAGTATCTTCAATATTTGCCTCCGCCCAGTTCCTTACCGGCGTTTGTGTGTCGCCATCTGCTCGGCGTACCACTCTTTCCCGAAAACCTCTTTCTTGTAGAGCAGTCTACTTTTTGCGGGAACGATCTGGAGCCCCAGGTCCTCCAGAGGCAACTTGACCGGAGAAAAACCGCGTCGTTCGGACTCTCTCAGCGCGATTGCCATTTCGAGCACGGTCCGCCCGTTGTCACCGCTGGACCTGGGCTCGATGTCCAACTCGACCGCGTCGATGATCGACTGGATGCTCGCCGCCTGCCGGTCCGACATCGACTGCCAGCCGTCCTCGCCGAATGGGCCCCACCAAACCGAGTCCTCGAACAGCCCGCCCTGTTCGACCATGGTACGCCGGCCTCCCCTCTTCTCACACCGGTCGGGCGAAGCAGCTGGAAGAACTGGTAATCGCTGTAGAACACGCCTTCGCTGCACACGACCTCGATGCCCCGCCTACCAGTGGACTTGTCGTGGATGAAAGCGGTCACGCCGTTGGCGAACCGGATGACGCCACCCAGCCACTGGTCGTGGTCGGAGGACGCGTCGAGGGTGCCCAGAGTTGTGTCAGCAGGATTGCCATCGACCCAGCCGACAATCCAGTCAACGTCGGCGTCCCCGGCGAAGAGCCGGATCACACTGAGTCCCTGGCAACCATCTCCCGACCCTACCGACCCAAAGTTCGATATGCTCTGCACCTCACCCAGCTCTCCGTCTTCGATCATCTCACGGGCCTTCCAGAGCTGGGGAAGGTTGCGGAACATGTCTCCCGCACCGAACTTCATGCCACGAGATCGGCATTCCTCGACCATCCGGTCGGCCTCTTCGAGTGACAACGATACGGGCTTCTCGCACAGGATAGCCCCCACACCGGCACGAGCGCAGGCGATCACAACCTCAGAGTTCACGCTGACAGGCAGGATGGGAGCGACGATGTCGAGCTGCTCCTTCGCCAGCACCTCGTTGTAGTCGTCGTACCCGGATGTGAGGCCGAAACGGTCGCAGAAAAGGTCCAGGTTCGCGGGATCGGGATCGGCCGCGGCCACGACATCGGACAAGGGATTGAGGGCGTAGGCCCTGGCGTACTGCGTCCCCTTTCGTCCGGTCCGATCACGCCGACGCGGTATTTGGCCCTGTCGGTCAGATCTCTGTTACTCCCATAGTACTTTATCGTCTGCGTCCGACAGGCGCATGCAATGCGCCCCCTATAAAAGTCCTGCCCTACCCCGTGGAGAATATGGAGGTCTTCGCCGGCAGGCGCCGGATGTCCGAATACTCGATCGTCTTCGCGACTTCGTGCCCGTCAGCCATGACCGGCGTGGGCCCGCGCAGCACGAACTCCGCCACGTCGAAGGTGTTGTAGCAGACGAACGCCTGGGAGAACCTCTCGATCGACCTCTCGACGCTCCGGCCGAGGTCTGGGAAGAGCAACGGTCCCGTGTCGACCTGCATCCGGCGATGCTCCGTCTGGAGGTTCATGGTCTTGATCGGATACTCCAGCATGGCACGCCGTCCGTGCTCCTCGTCTCGTAACTCCGTTCTGGCCACGAGCGGTCCGCCGGTGAGCGTCGCCTCAATGACCTCGTCGTCGCTATCGAGCTGCCGGGCCTTCGCGTGGTAGCGCAGCGAAACCTGAAAATCTGGGTAGCTGTCCTCGAGGCTGCGCACGGCGTCAATATCGCCACCCGGGTTGCCGGCGAGTCCCAAACCTACGTGGCCGGCCATCATCGCCGTGCGGGAGAAGACGCCTACAAACTCGCGGTTCGGATCCTGCCAGAGAGCGTCGGACCGGTACATCCATTCGGTCCGGCACGGAGTGATCAGGAAAAACTCCTCGGTTTCACCGGTCCGTTCGTCGATCAGGTCACACCTTGAATCGAGCTGAATCCGGACGGTGTTGCCCCAGGGCATGTGGCCAGGCTTGCGAGGGTCGGCGGGATTGAATTCTCCCGTCCAGCGGATGTATGAATCGCCGTAATCACATATCTGCGCGTCCAAACGTTCTTCTCCTAGGGATCGCTAGTGCCGATCGTAGGCGGCGATTCGCCGTTCTGATAGAACCAGTCGGTGGAAAGGACTCTCACCTTGTTCCCACGGTCGTGAGGCGCCACTCCCAGCTCACGCATCAGGTCGTCATAGTCGACTCCGTAGATATCGGTCAGGATCGAGCGGTCGCCGAAGACGCACAATCCGTATGTGATGACCACCTTGTCGTCAAGGAACGCGACGGTAGGCTCGTTATGCCGGAGAGGGCCCGGGGCGCGGTGGTAGCGCGATCGGTCGATGGGCTGTTTATACTTCCCCACGATGACCCTGGCCGGCTCGTCTGCCTCGATATAGGCGGTGTCATCCAGTGACTCAAGGTTGCGGTGGTGCGTCCACGTCTCCCCCTCATCCTTGCTAACCGCGCAGGTGAGACAATGGCGGTAGAGGCCGGACATGATCTCCCATCGAGATATCTGGTTCCACACGACAAGAAGATCGCCGGTCGAAGGGATACGCTTTACGTTGCAAGGAGCTGGGTAGCACGCGAGGCCCGTCGGTTCCGGTTCCGTCCAGGACTCACCTCGGTCGGGTGAATACGACTTGAAGAACTGGCCAACGTGGGTCCGGCAAAGCATCATTATCCGGCCGTCTTTGAGCTCAACAATCGCCGGCTCCTCCACCGAGTAAACCCCTCCAAGCCCTTCGTCTAGCATCACAAATGCTTCGTTGCGGCTACGTACCCAGGTCTGTCCCTGGTCGTCGGAGTAGTACGCGAACCCGTAAGCCAGTGAGCCGCGGCCCGCCCCCGTGAACTCCTCCCCGAACCGCACGATCGCCTTTGGGTTGTCCGCCAACACCGTCGTTTGGAGGATCGCGTACGCGGGCATGACGATGCGCCCGTCGCGCAGGACGATGGTGTTGTCATGATTGGTGTGAATGTCGGTGCCGGGGGGGTTGATATCGACGCCGTCCGACCACGTTACGCCCTCGTCGGAGGATACGTGGAAGCTGTTGACGCTGAGCCCATCCGAGTATCGCGTGACGACCAGCGCGAGCGACTCGCCGGGCAGTCGAGTCAACTGGGTTTCAAAAGACGCCGTCAAGTCCTGGCCACTGACCAGCTTCAGAGTCTCGGGCGCGCTCCACGTCCGCCCCTCGTCTTCGGAGAGGTTAGCGTAGAGCGGTCGGTCGTCTACGTGGCCCTGCCCCCACACCCACATGAGCCTTTTGTCGTTCAGGACTGCAACGCTCCCATACGAGGGGCTGATCTTGACCTGGTCGAGCTTGATGATCGAGTTGACGTATTCCGTCATATTCGCCTCGAAGACCGGTTTGGTCTATTCATAGAACCAGTCTGTGGAAAGTACACGGATCTTGTTGCCGACGTCGTGGGGAGCGAGGCCCAGTTGGGCCATCAACTCGTCGTAGTCTACACCGTAGGTGTCTGCGAGGACGGACCGGTCGCCGAAGACGCTCATTCCGTAGATCACGATGACCTTGTCGTCTTTGAACACCACCGACGGATAATCGAATCGCAAGGGTCCGGGCGCCCGGTGATAGCGCTGGCGGTCCACCGGCTGCGCGTATTTCCCAATCGGCACCATACCAACATGGTCCGGCTCGATGTAGCTAATGTCGTCGAGAGACTCGAGGTTCTTGTGGTTCTCCCACGTCTGTCCTTCGTCCTTGCTGATCGCGCAGGTCAGCCGATGCCGGTAGAGCCCGGTCATGGACTCCCACCGCGATATCTGGTTCCAAACGACCAACAGGTCGCCTGTTCCCGGAATGCGTTTGAGCCCGCAGGGCGACGGGTAGCAGGCCAGGTCAGTCGGCTCCGGGTTGGTCCACGTCTCGCCTCGGTTCTCCGAAAAGGTCTGGAAGAAACGCCCGAGCCCCGTTCGGCCCATCATCAACAGCCTGCCGTCATTCAGCTCTACGGCCGTAGGTTCGCCGAACGAGTAGCTTCCCCCGACGCCCTGGTCCAGCGCGACGAAGGCTTGGTTGCTGCTCTGGCCCCACGTTTCGCCCTCGTCGTCCGAGTAGTAAACGTAGCTGAACCTGACCGATCCAGCGGCCGCGTTCGAGAACTCCTGGCCGAACCGCGTCGCTCGCTTGGGGTTGGACAGCGGCTTCGGCCCGAGGCTGCCGTACACAGGCACGACGATGCGCCCATCGTTCAGCACCAGACTGCGGTCGTTCGACGCGAAGACCGACCTTACCTCCGGGCTGAGCCGGAGAGGCGCGGTCCACGTCTCGCCCTCGTCCTCCGATTTCGAGAAGCTAATGCCCACGTCGTATTCGCCGCTCGAGCTCCGCTGCACCAGCCCCAACGCGCCCGACTTCAGCCTCAGCAGGTTCGTGTCCATCACCCCGAGCAGGGGCGAGCCGTCGGCCAGCTCCAGCATCGATGCCTCTCCCCAGGTCTCGCCGTCGTCGTCCGAGTAGTTCGCCTTGAACGGCAGGAGCGGATCGCCCTGGCCCGAACCCCAGGCCCACATGAGGCGGCCGTCCTTCAGGACGATCACGTCGCCGTACCGTTGGGATATCGTGTCCCAGTTGACTATTTCGTTGACGTATTCCGTCATCCCGTCTCCTCGTCGCAGGGGTGCCCTACTGCGGCTGTCCTTCGTAAAACCAGTCGGTCGACATCACCCTGACCTTGTTGCCGCGCTCGTGGGGCGCCAGGCCGAACTCTTCCATCAGCTTGTCGAAGTCCATTCCGTACGTTTCCGTGATCACGGATTTGTCGCCCCAGACGCACATGCTGTGAGTAATGACAACCTTGTCGTCGATGAAGCAGATGGTCGGCTCGTTGTATCGAAGTGGGGCGGGCGCTCGGTGGTACCGCTGGCGGTCGATCGGCTGCCGATATCCGCCGTCCAGGCCGACCTCGATGTCTCCAGGCTCGATGTAGGCCGTGTCGTCGAGTGATTCGAGGTTCCGGTGGTGTTCCCAGGTCAGCCCCTCGTCCTTGCTGACAGCGCACGTCAGGCGGTGCCGGTAGAGGCCTATCATGTACTCCCAGGTGGAGGTCTGGTTCCATATGACCAGCAGGTCACCCGTGCTGGGAATCCGTTTGACGTTGCAAGGCGACGGGACCAGCGTCAGGCCCGTCGGCTCGGGCTGTGTCCATGTCTCGCCCCGGTCGTTGGAGAACGACCGGAAGTGCTGTCCGAGATAGGTGCGGCCGATCATCAGCACCCTGCCGTCCTTCAGCTCCACAACCGCCGGCTCCTCCATGGAGTAGCTGCCGGACGCTCCATTCTCGAGCATGACAAAGGTCTCGTTGCGGCTCCGCCCCCACGTCTCACCCTCGTCGTCCGAGTAGTAAACGTAGCTGTATCGCAGGTGGCAAGCGATGTTCGCCCCGAAGTAGTCCTCGCTGAAACGCCTGAGGCGCTTGGGCTTCGCCAACAACGACGTCGACGCGATGTGGGAGTAGACCGGCACCAGTATCCGACCGTCGCTCAGCACCGCGCTCACGTCGTGAGCGGCGTTGGCGAAGGTGCCCGGCGGGTTAATGGGGGCGCCGCTCGACCACGTTTCGCCTTCGTCCCGCGACACGTGGAAGAACTGCTGTCCAGGCGCAACTTCCTGGATCAACCCCAACGCTCCGCTTGCCATCCTCACGAGATGAACGGCCATCAGTCCGGGCAGGGTCGAGCCGTCGGCCGTCTTGAGGGGTACGGTGTCGTCCCAGGTCTCGCCCTGGTCGTGTGAATACGTGGCTTGAAGACGGTCTTCCGGGCGGCCGCGACCCTCGCCCCAAACCCACATCAACCTTCCGGCAGTTAGCGGCATCACGCTCCCGTAGGCCGGGCTGAGCCGGACTTTGTCGAGGTGGATTACCGAGTTGACGTACTCAGTCATAGTTGTGCTTTCTCGCTGGGCCTCAAACCCTTCTTGCTTCGTTCCGGCCACAAAGGATACTCGCATCTTCGATTAGATGCGAGCGATTGTGCGCCTCTCGTCTAGCAGCTACCATACATACGCCTGAGACCCCCTCAAGAAGACACGACGCAGCGATCCATGGAAGCTGCTAGACGAGAGGCGCACAA
>CAUZJF010000057.1:0-10176 GCA_963579975.1 Dehalococcoidia bacterium | reverse complement strand
AAGGCGACCTGCTATCGGGCTGCGATCGAGGCCATGGACTCGGAGATATCGAGGCTGTTGGCCAGCATGGACGCGGACACGCGGCTGAACACGAACATCATCTACCTCGGCGACAACGGCTCTCCCGGACCGGTGGCCCAGGACCCGGTCACCAGCACGCGCGCCAAGGGCACTATGTATGAAGGAGGAATACACGTGCCCTTCGTGGTCCACGGCCCTGCCGTGGTCGAGGGCGGGCGGTTCGTCGACGCTATCATCGACGTCACCGATGTCTTTGCCACGGTGCTGACCCTCGCCGGCGTCGACGTCGCAGACCTCGACGGCATCACCATCGATTCCGTAAGCCTCGTCCCCTATTTGGCCGACCCGGCCCAGGCGCCTCTCCGCGAGTGGACTCTGAGCGAGCTGTACGCGTCAGCGTCCAGTAACGACAAGCCGGGGCGCGCGATTCGCGACGTGCGCTTCAAGCTCATCGTGTTCCTGGATGGCCGCGAGGAGTTCTACGACCTGCTCGCCGACCCCTGGGAGGCCACGGACCTGCTTGCCGGTGAAGCGCTCGACACCGGCGCACAGGCAGCCTACGACACCCTGTCGGCGACCCTGGAGGGGCTGCTCGCGGCCCCCTGAGCCATCGCTGCGCCCGTCCTCTTTTTCCCTGCATCACGCCCGCCGAGGAAAAAGCCTGCCGCCTTACACGAAAGCCCGTACCACGCTCCCAGGTTAATTTCCGATCAAGGCAAGTTAAAGACGAAGGGATAGTCGGAGACGACCTGAGGAACACCGTACGGCGGCGTAAATCGAATACTCGTTATGACCTGAGCGACGCAGGGGCCGACTTCTTTAAGGCCCTTTGTCAGGACCTCCGTCACCCTTCCATCGTTCCCGATGGTCCATGTCACAAACATCCGGCCCGTTAGCTCGGGGTTAAAAATGAGCTGATCCTCGTAGCATATACGGATGTCCTCAGCTCGCCGCTTGATCGGCCCCTCCACATCTTCCTTCGCGTAAAACCCATCGTTGCGGCTGGTGCGCGCCTTGGGGGCTGCCTTTTTTATTTCCTCTACGGCTGGCGTTGGCACAATCTCGGGAGTATCCGTTTTGACATTCGAGGTGGTCGCACACGCTCCCACGAGAGTCGCCGCGGCGAAAAACACCATACATCGTGTCATTTACTTCTCCGTTCTTTTGCTCACAAAACAGTAGACGCACGAGGCAACCAAACGATCTAGAGGTTCGCTGGTGCGGAGATAGCCGGGGGCGTAGACGCCGACGGAGCTACGACTCCAAGCCATGGCGGGTTCGCGAGTTAACGAAGGCCACAAAGGCCCGTCGGGCGGCGGTATTGATCTCCCCCGGATGTATGCTACCGCTCTCCTTCATACAGATCCGGGCCTGCGTCTCGGGTGAACGCAGCAGCACATAGACATAGGTGACCGCGGTCCGATTCTGGAAGCTCAGAGTCGAAGCCTCGGTCTCCAGGGAGACCTCCAGGCCGCCTCCGAGCGGAAGGATACGCCACTGCTCCTCTTCTCGAAAAAAGATGTAGCTCGCCGAAACTCCAATCTCCGGGTCAGGCCAGGCCAGCTGCTCGGACAGAGTGTCGGGCGTGGCCTCCGGCGAGAGCGGTCTGGGATCGTAGGGCTGGTCCCAGGGATACGACTTCCAGATCGCAAACGATTGGTTGGCCATCCGATTGCGTCCCGCCTCCGCGATGAGAGCCCGAGAGAATTCGATATGGTCCGGGTCCAGAGTGAGATTCGCTGGTCCGACATGGGCGTCGGGCTCAATGAAATACGGGGCCCCAAAGGCCTCCTCGGCCTCTGTCCTGGAGAGCCCCCCCAGACCAATGTCAACGAAGAGGGGCGTGCGGATATGCAAAAAGAGTCTCCCCTCGCATTCCAGAACACGGAGGTCGTGTGCGCTCGTTAAATCCAAGGGTTCCTGATCCGGCACGAAGAGGACTGGAGGGGTGAACGACACCACCGCCACGCGCTGTGCCCGAGCCTTGAGCTTCTTATAGCTGAGCATGACGAGGATAGAGCTGATGACCAGCGCCCCCAGGAAGACCAGGCCGTAGTAGCCCGACCCCAGCCCCAGCCCTGCACAAATACCGAAGACCAGGCCGAAGCCCACCACGTAGATCAGGACTATGGCCTTGACGCTTGCCTCGCCCTGGAAGACCACGTTGGCAGAATACTCAGGCGATTTGGATGAAGGCATTGTCTCTTCCTCAGGAACTCGGAGGATAAGAACAGCAAGCACCCCAACCTTTGTCAACCGGTGCTCATTTGTGCCCGAGGCCTGGGGTGAAACAAAACAATGCGTCACTACACAAAGAAGTACTTGGCTTCAAAGCCTTTGCCGAGAGCAGGTTGACTTGAGACCGCTCGAACCGTGTATTAATTACGGTTCAACCTCTGGCGTCCCTGATGTTTGATGTTCTAGGAAGGAGGAGTTCGTATGAAGCTGTCCGAAGTGATGCAATTTCTAGCGGAGCACGGCGATGAGCGCACCAAGGCGACTCTGCTGAAGCATGGGGCCCGAGAGCCGTTTTTTGGAGTAAAGGTGGCCGATCTAAAAAAGATCGTAAAGAAGATAAAGAAGGATCATCTACTCTCGCTCGAGCTCTACAAGACGGGCAATAGTGACGCCATGTACCTCGCTGGACTTATCGCAGACGAGAAGCAAATCACGGTGGAGACCCTCGAAGAATGGGTCGACGGCGCCTACTGGTACTACATCAGCGAATTCGCGGTTCCCTGGGTCGCGGCCGATACAACCTTCGGCCGCGAGTTGGCCATGCGCTGGATCGAGCGTCCCGAAGAGGGCGTGGCGGCAGCCGGGTGGTGCACCTATTCACGCCTGATGGGGGTCACCGAAGACGAAGACCTCGACCTGGACGAGATTCGTGGACTGCTCTCCAGGGTCGGTGGCACCATTCACGATCAGCAAAACCGGGTACGACATACGATGAACGCTTTTGTCATCGCAGCGGGTTCCTTTGTGGCTCCCCTACTGGACGGTGCTCGGAGCGTCGCACACGACATCGGCAAGGTGCACGTCGACATGGGTGGTACCGCCTGTAAGGTGCCACTGGCGACCGCGTACATCGACAAGACCGTCGACAGTGGCCGTCTCGGCAGGAAACGACGCGGGCCCCGCGGCTAACATCCCTTTCGGTCCGTCCATGTTTGGCTGTGCAGATCACCAGAATGCTAACGGCCGAGAATGATAGTAACGGCCGTTAGACGTGTGTTGTCCCAGAGTGGTATTCAACCCGGACGTAACGTAGCCCTCCTTTCATCGCGAATAACACGAATGCGAACTCTTCTCTCATTGATCTCCTTGGCTCTTCTGAGCAGCATGTTCTTGCACTGCGCAGAGACCGATACCCCTGCGGCCACCGAATACACAAACTTCACACTTAAGATGAACCAAAGCACCGGTGAGACCCAGTTCACACAGCTGGCCTACCAATGCGATGCATGTTCCTTTGCGCAATTCGAGGCCATTGTTCCCCCGCCCGGGTGGGAGAAATCGCCAACGCAGGTGATGATTGTCCCTGGCGAGATGCGAAGCGTTCCCTCCTTCGAGGGGGTTCCCGACACTATGGATTTCGTCCCCGAAATTCCCGGCGAAGAGTTCCGACTCATAGCAAAGGTGCTGGATGTTACCGTTCTCGAGCTCGGCCCCAATGGCTTCATGGCTTTGGCCGAGGTCATGCGCGATACAATCTTCCACTACCCGGCGGGTAGCCGAATCCACGAATTCACCGATCCCGACGGAAACTCCTTTGTGCTCTTTGTATATGAAGTCGAATCCAAAGATTTCACCAACCCCGACTTTCAGGCTGCCGATGCCCTGGCTGATTATGCTGGGCCGCAGGGTTGGACCTACTCCACAGAGATATTAGATGAAGAACTCGTCATGGAAGCCAATGGCGTCGCCACCGTGCTAACCATTCGACGGACCCCCTCCTCCGTTTGGCAGCGACGCTAGCGCGACAGGCCCAAGCCAGAACCGGGAACCGGCGGTTAGAAGTGTGATAGGCTTCCGGCTCCATGCCTAAAGCACCGCGACTCATCTTTCTGGTCTTAGCCCTATATGGCTGCTCTTTGGCGTACTCCCAGAGCAGTACCGATCCAAAAGCCCAGACCGATGTGTATCTTTGGAAAGCCCCCTTTGAGACTCCGGACATCGCCCCCTTCGTCGACGTTCCCGGCTATCGCTTTACACTCACACCCGCCGACAAAGAAACGTCTACACGCATCAAAACGGCCATGAAGGCCGAATTCCCGAAGAAATGTGGAGAAGCCTCCTCCACCAACTGGCCGATCTACCAATACGACGTGGGTAGAGATGGCCGTGTATTCCATGCCTCCTGTATCGCCACATCTTTTGATTCATGGTCTGTCTACTATCAGATCACACCGCAAAACAAGCTCAAGCTCCTGCGATTTCGATCCCCTGTACTCAGTCGACACAGTAAAGGCTCCCGAACGACGTCACCTACGATCATCGACTATAAGGAGTTGAAGGTCCTACGAAATAGCCAGATCGTACAACGACGGGTGGTCAGTGGCGCCAGCCTCGCAGACACTGTGCCTCGATATCATGACACCGATGGGAAACCGCACTTCTGGGCCGAGTGGGTCTGGAAAGAAGGGCAAGGTTTCGCGCTATTGAAGTACTCTTTTATGGTCTACGACAAAGAGAAAAAGGTACGCAAAACCACCCTGTATCCATGAACTGTGAACCCAAACGAGCAGCAGAGCGCAGAGGAATTCTCTATTGCTTCGGTCCGCGGAAGTTCCGACGTCTTCTTCGCCGCCGAGGAGGTCTGGACCCGTCGCCTTTTCCCCGAGGCTGACCAGCCCCTCCCCCATCTCGGTGCGGACCGGATCGGTCTCCATCCCGGCGTGGGCCCGAACGGTCCCGGTCGCGATGGGGCGTGTCTGTTTGTTCTTGCTGTTTCTGTTGCTGAGCCTGACCGGATTGGTGCTGTCCTCCCCGTCGGCGCCATCCGCCCGGTTTGGGTGGGTCCGGCGTGTCCGGTGCCCGATGCCAAGGCTGGTCGCGCACCACGTCGAGCTCTTTGCCAGTGAGCTTCTCGATGTCGTATAGATAGGCTACTTCGTTCTCGTCACAAAAGGCGATGGCGACCCCCTCGCGCCCGGCGCGACCGGTGCGGCCGATGCGGTGCACATAGCTCTCCGGGATATTGGGCAGGTCATAGTTGAATATGTGGCTCACGCCATCCACGTCGATGCCTCGAGAGGCGATGTCCGTGGCCACGAGCACACGGATCTCTCCGGCTTTGAACGCGGCCAGCGCTCGTTGACGCGCGCCCTGGCTCTTATTTCCATGGATGGCGCCCGCTTCGATATGCGCCCTGGCGAGCTCCCTGGCGACTCGGTTGGCGCCGTGTTTGGTGCGCGTGAACACGATGGCACTTTCAATCTCCGGGTCGTTTAGCAGATGGCAGAGCAGACGCCTCTTATCCGCCTTGGCCACGAACATGACTTTCTGGACGATGCGCTCCACGGTCATGGATTCGCGGTCCACCTCCACCCGCACCGGATCGGTGAGGAACGCGCTCGCCAGCTTGACGATGGCATCGGGCATGGTGGCCGAGAAGAGCAGGTTCTGACGGTCATCGGGGAGCATGCGGAGCACCCTGCGAATGTCGCGGATGAAGCCCATGTCGAGCATGCGGTCGGCCTCATCCAGCACAAAGAACTCCACGTCGTTGAAGTCGATATGGCCCTGCTCGTGCAGGTCCAACAGGCGTCCGGGCGTGGCGACCAGGAGGTCTATGCCGCGCCGCAGCTTGGTCACCTGCGGACGCTGACTCACACCGCCGTAGATGGTCATATGATGCAATTTCACGAACTTCGCGTAGGTCGCAAAGCTATCCCCGATCTGGGCGGCTAATTCCCGTGTAGGGGTGAGCACAAGCGCGCGAATCACAGGCTTCCCTTGAATGGGTTCCGTGACAAGGTGCTGGATAATCGGCAGCAAAAAGGCCGCCGTCTTGCCGGTGCCAGTCTGGGCGCACCCCAGCACATCATGTCCTTCGAGCAGAGGCGGGATGGCCTTCGCCTGAATGGGCGTCATGGTCTCATAGTTTTCCGATGCGACCGCGCGAAGCAGAGGCTCGATCAATTGGAGCGAAGCGAAGGAATCCAAAAGGCGCCGTCCAGTCACCAGAAAAAAAAATGCGGCGGGCCGCGTTTGCACACTGACAGTGCCTTTTTAACCTACGCCAAAGGGAGGACACTATCCAATAAACCGACCTTTTTTTTTCGCAGGGCTCCATGATTCACCGCCAATACGGATGTCTCAAGAAGAGTTCGAGGATGGAAGGGGCCGAGAAATATTGGGGAAACTGCGGGCACAACGCGGAGGAAATAGCGTCATTGCAGGGACTTACGAAACGCGTCACACTTCGGTTCAATGTGTAGGTCCACATCATGACAGACTTCCGACTTACACTCGTCCTACCCCGCATGCCATCCAAACACCCGCTCAGCTCCCTTCCCCACGGACATGGGTTGACAGGAGTCCCCCATTTTAGTGTATCAGAGGCCGCTGGAGGTGGATCATGGCACAGTTGTCGAAACGAGTTGGGTTACTGGCCTCGACCGCTTTGCTGTTGGGTGGCTGCGGTGGGACTTCGACGCCATCGGCGTTCCCCTCCGATAGCCAGGACGTCGTCGAGATCAGCGACGCGAGTGGCGATGAGCCGGACGCAACACCGATTCTGGACTCCGACGTGGAGGACGCAGCGGATACGGACATCGCGGAAGTGACGACGGTCGAGCCGCCGCCCACACCATTCTGCGACCCTTGCACGGGCCACGCCCAATGTGGCGACGAGAAAGACCAGTGCCTGACGAACACTGAGACGGGCGAGAGGTTCTGCTCGGTGGACTGCTCCACCACCGACGATCTATGTCCGCCCGGCGGCCTGTGCCTCGATCTCGGAGACGGCGTGCGGCAGTGCGTACCTCCGGGCGCGACCTGCGAGGGCCACCAGCCCGTCAGCCTGAAAGGGCAACTATGTGCCGACTCGGCGCTATGCTACGGGGAATTCGGGACCTGTATCTCCAACGGCGGGATCGGCTATTGCACCAACGACTGTGAAACGGACGCCGACTGCGGCACGGGAACCTCCCGCTGTGCGGCGGCGCCAGACGGAGGCCTCGTCTGTCGAGCGGACTGGGAGCTCGGACCCGAGGGCTGTGGCTGGATAGAGGCCAACAGCGCGGGGATTGGTGGCACTTGTGAGGACGGGTCGGAGTGCCCGGGCGAACTGTGCATCGACCAGGGCCTGCCCAATACGGTCGGCGCGTTTTGCTCGAGCCCCTGCGCGGCCGATTCAGACTGCGGCCCCAACGCCCGGTGCGGGGAGATTGGGATCGGTGATGGCGCTGTCTGTGTTCCGGACGCGTGCTCGTGCCTCTACGCAGCGGCGGACGGGACCCTGCTAGGCGCGGCGCTGGCGGCAAGCGAGCTCCACCCTTGCGAGGCGATCTATCTCAAGGACCGTTTCGCCTATCTCGGGACCTTCGCCCAATACGATCCCGCCCGACTGAAGCACTTCGACACAGTGCACAGCCAGCCGCTGCGCACCGGCGTTTGGGTGGACGGGCTCATCGCCAGCACGGACACCGCCCTGGCGGGACCTCACCCCGTCGCGGACGCAATCGTGGAGGCGGCGGAACGCATCGACCGGCCGGCGGCAGCCCCGCTTTCACCCGAAGAGCCTGGTCCGTCCGACGACGCCTTGGTGGCCGCCGTCGCGTCTTTTCAAGCGGCGGTCGGGGACATAGTGAACGTACCGACCCTCGAGACAATTCTCCAACCGGTGCCCGCATCCCTGCGAGACCCCGTGGCGGCGGTCCTGTTGGCCATGGCACGAGTCCCAGAGATACGCGCCACGGCGCTCGGAGAACTCGACTCCCCTGATGCGGCCGCGGTCCTCTTCACCGGCGCGGGGATGCTCCTCTACAACTCCTCCCTCCAGACGATCGACCTCACAACCCCCGGCATCGTTGGCTATTTGATGGGCGGAGTCGGGGGGATGGACGAGTTCGACTACGGCTCGATGAACGGCGCTGCGCGGGACGTCGCCCTGGCCGTCGAGTCTCAAACCTGGACCTCCGACGGGAGCTGGACCGGCTTCCACGTCGTCGTCGAAACCAGCGCCGGGGCCATTGTGATCTCCGACGACAACGACCACGTGTACGACCCCTCCGTTACGCCCTTCGAATCCGGGATCGCTCTGCTCGTCGACACGGGTGGCAATGACATCTATCGGGTTCCCGTCGGCGCAAACCACACCGTCGACAATCTCGTCAGCGTGGCGATTGACCTCGACGGGGACGACATCTACGGCTATGTGGGAGACGAGAATTCGGAGGCCGCCGCGCCGCTGTTGCCCGACGACGGATCCGGACGCTTCGTACCCGGCTCCGTCAACGCCCCCTTCGGCCCCTTCAGCTTCAGCACCACGAGCCGCCAGGGCGGCGCCAACCTGGGTGTCGCCCTGCACTTCGATCTCGGCGGCGGGGACGACCAATACCGCTCCCTGCGCCGGTCCCAGGGCTTCGCCAGTCTGGGTGTTGGCGTCCTCTATGACGGCGGCGGAAACGACACCTACACCTGTGAAGCGGGTTGCCAGGGGAGCGCGCTCTTCGGGATCGGGATCCAGATCGACGCCGGTCAAGGTGCCGACCAGTGGACCAGTTGGGCCTACTCCCAGGGATTCGCCTATGTACGGGCATACGGTCTGCTGGCCGACGGAGGGGGAGACGACACCTACTCGTGCGTCATCGGAACCGGCGAAGAAGGTGACGTGATGGTCTACAGTAGCCCCCAGCGGCCCGACGTCGGGAACAACTCAATGTGCCAGGGCTTCAGCTTTGGCCGACGTGCGGACGTAGGAGACGGGATTAGCCTCTCGGGCGGCCTGGGTATCCTTCGCGAGGCGGGTGGCCATGACAGCTACTCCGCCGACGTCTTCAACCAAGGCGGCGGCTATTGGTTCGGCACGGGTGTGCTGGCGGACCAGGCGGGAAACGACACGTACTTCGGGATGTACTACACACAGGCCATTGGGGCCCACTTCGCCATGGGGATACTGATCGACGCGGCCGGCGACGACACCCACAACGAGGGCAAGAACCCGTCGTCCTCAATAGGCTTCGCCCACGACGCCTCGACCACCTTGTTGCGCGACGGCGGCGGCGACGACCTGTGGCAGGGCGCTGGGATGCGGGGCTACGACAGCGGGATGTCGGTGACCATTGAGATGGGCGGCGCGGACAGCTACCTCGACTGCACCCTCGGCCAGGCTACCCTGGGGCCATACGGGGAGACGTCGCCCGAGATGCTAGCCCTGGGCGTCTTCCTCGATGGAGGCGGCGAGGACGACTACGAGACTTCGACCCCGGATGGTGTCGGCGTCGCCAACGATCAGGTCTGGAGCTGGAAGAGCTCCGGCAGCACGCTCTCCGGCGAGCACGGGATGGGGGCAGACGGTACGGCTCCGCTCGGCCTGTAGACGACGACACATAGCGTGGAGCGGGCTGGGCAATCCACACTCTGTGAACTTCAGGGCGTGTTCTGGTGGTGTGAGAACGGTGTCTAAATGAACAGTAATGACAAAGAGTAATCATAGGACTAGAACTGGGGCGCAAGGTATAGGTTCACATTCATGGCTCACCCACGGCGACTCGCTTCCTTCGTACTCTTCAGCGCAATGATCTTTGCGACCGCGGTTAAAGCTGGCGACCACGACGAACATCACCACGGCCACGACAGTGGTTCCATTGAAATAGGGCTCTCCAACTCGCTGGTGTACATCCCGAATGATCAGACAACTGCCTATGGACTCCATGTGCATGCTATTTACACCTTTGCGGAAACTCCCATCGCGCTGGGGCTGGGCTATGAACTAATTGCCGGCGAACACCTGCACCAGACCGTCGGTCCCATGTTTTGCTACCGACCAACCGATCCTTTGAATCTATGTCTGTCTCCCGGTGTGATTATTGAAGGGACTGAGATCGCCTGGTCTGCCCATATTGAGACCACCTACGAAATGGAACTATATGGTGTGCATATTGGGCCGACGTTAGGCTTCTCCATCAACGCGGAAGGCACGCATAT
>CAUZJF010000056.1:0-10208 GCA_963579975.1 Dehalococcoidia bacterium | reverse complement strand
AGTCCCGTTCATAAGCATCATCCGCAGCTACCTTCACGACGCGCGCGGCGGGTACCACTTCTACGTGCTGTTTGGAGCCAGTTACCAGGACGAATTCACATACGATAAGGAGCTCGAAGGACTCGCACGCGAACACCCGGACCTGGTCACCTACGTCCCGACGGTCAGCAGGCCGGACGAATCACGAAACGAAGGTTGGACCGGCCAAACCGGACGGGTAAACGGCATCGTCGAAGAGTATGCCGACAAGTTCGGGCTCGGTCCGGACGACACGCTGGTCTACGCCTGCGGCCACCCCGGGATGATCGAGGACGTCAAGGCGCGAATGGCGCCAAAGGGTTACAAGGTCGAGGAAGAGCGCTTCTGGAAGGCCGACGACTAGGTCTCAATTCGCGGGAGTTGATGGGTACGCCAGTCATTTTGGCTAAGCTCTAACGCTGCCATCGACCGAAGCACGGTTTAGCGGTCCACCGGCGTTGGCGTCCGGAAAAGGCGTCCACGCGTCCGCGGCCGGGACGCCGAACATGACTACTTCTTGCCGCTCTGCCCGAGTGCTGCGCCTATGGCTGTGCCGATTCACGCGCCGATGGCCACACCGATCCTGACCCAGAATCCGATGTTGTCGCTCGCGGCTCCGACTCCGGCCCCAAGCGCAGCCCCCAGCCCGGCGCCGATGGCGATACTCGCGCCCAGGGCGTTGAATTGGCGACGCTGATCTTCGTCGCTCACGCTGTCTGCTCCGATTCCACCAGGCTAGGCCAAGTCTATCAGGCAGTGTTAGCGGTCGTAGCGTGCTCGGACCGAACGTCTGAAGTCTCGGAAAAGTCGCGAGCCAGCAACGCAGTTGGCAGTTGCTCGGCGAGAGATGCCATAGGTCGACGCGTTCCGATGGCCGGTTTCCGCCACTACGCGCCGAGGCCGTACCTACGACTGAGACGGGAACGTTTTCACAGGAAGTCCCAGATCCCTTGCCAGGGCTTCGTGGGTAACCTCCCTCTCGTGAGTGTTCAGGCCCTTTGCCCTGACTGGATCCTGCCGCATGGCCTCCGCGACGCCACTCTCGGCTATCTTCGATATGTAGGGGAGGGTCGCGTTGCAAAGCGCCTCCGTCGCCGTTCGAGGCACGGAGCCAGGTATGTTGGCGACGCAATAGTGGATGACGCGATCGGCAGAGAAAACCGGATTGCTATGTGTCGTAGGCCGGCTCGTTTCCACACAGCCGCCCTGATCGACGGAGACATCGACGATCACCGAGCCAGGCCTTATGCTCCGCACCATCTCTCGCGTCACGACCTTCGGTGCGAGACCGCCGGGTATCAGCACGGCCCCAATAACGAGGTCCGCGTTTCTGACGGCTTCAGCGACCGATTCGGGCGTGGACGCCACGGTCTCGAGGTTCCCGTGCAGGATCTGGGTCAGGTAGCGTGCCCTTTCCAGCCTTTTGGCCACCAGAAGGACGTGGACGCCCATCCCAAGGGCCACAGAAGCCGCGTTCGCTCCGACGACGCCCGAACCCAGAACGGCCCCAGGGCGGCAGTGTCCCATCGGGCAACTCGACGGTTTCGTAGGCGATTCCCGTCACTTTGTTCTAGAACATGGCCTTCGCCAGCTGGGGCTCAGCCGCGAGATGAAGATAGGTGAACAAGACCAGATCCGGTCGCAGGAACGGATACTCCGCCTCCAGAGGCTCCTTGACCTTCACGATCATGTCGGCTCCGGCGTATACGGCCTCCGGACTGTCCACCAGTTGTGCCCTGCTGCTCGCGTATTTCTCGTCGGAGAAACCGCTGCCGGTACCCGCTCCTCGCTGGACGAGCGTCTCATGCCCCTCTCGGGTAAGGCTGGGCACCCCTTGGGGCGTCATGGCGACGCGGTATTCCTGGTTCTTGATCTCCGTTGGTACGCCTACTATCACATTGAGCCTCCAGTCCCGGCCCCACAGGATGGCGTGGAGCGCTACCGACTTGCAGTGAAAACGAAATACCTGCCGGCGAATTCCTTCCGTCATGGCGTGAAGCTGTTAATCATGCGACTGACACGGACGAAGCATCCCCTGTCCGAATCGAGTGCAAATACGTTGGCCGCTGGATTGTCTCGAAGCCACGCCGTGTAAGAGCCGTCCCAACGCAGAATCGAGAGGACCGGCCCTTGGGCCAGGTCGCTGCCGCCGTCGTGCTGGTCGATGGCTTCGGCGAAGCTCAAAGTATCGTAGCTTCCCGAGGCTGGGTACGGAACGCCGACCAGGTTGTAGCCAGCCGAAAGAGCGAGGGTTACCGGGGCGTCGAGAGGAAGCCCTCCGAGCCACAGCTTGTCGCCTGGAACGGATGACTGCAGCCGGACGAAGTAGGCGTTGCCCGCCTCCAACTCGAAGTTGTTCGCAGCCGGATTGCTGCTGAGCCACGGCGTGTAGCCGCTGCCGTTCCAGGTCAACACGGCCGTAACCGGCCCGTCCTCTATATCCACACCGCCCGGCAACACGGCGTCGGCCAGGTCGCGGGTCCGCGTGGTCGTAGTGAACGAGACAGGTATGCCGATCAGGTTGTAGCCGGGCGAGACCGGTATGCCGGCGGCGATGACTTCTACCGTGGTCGATGTCGTTGCCGCGTTGTTCGATGCGTCGGGGTCTAGCGAGCTGCCCGCGACCGTCGCCGAATTGGACACGCTACCCTGACTGGTCGCCCGGACGACTATTTCTACGGTGGAAGTCACGCTCGCGTCCAGGTCGCCCAGGTCGCCCAGGTCACATTGGACTAGTGCTCCCGGCGCCCCGACTTGACCGCTACAGCTACCCTGAGTTGAGGTTACTGACACCAAGGTTAGAACGCCCGGCAGGTCGTCGCTCACTGTTACTCCCATGGCGACGTCCGGTCCGTCGTTGGAAACGGTCAACGTGTACTCGATCTGTGGGCTCGGCGGTAGGCCGGTGTTGTCGGTCTTGGTGATGGCAAGGTCGGCGACAGCTTTTTTCAGCATCGTGCCTTTGTTACCGCCGACCCAGGCGTGGTCGCCGCCGAATACCGTTGTAAAAAGCACTATCCCGAGCGCCACGCTCAGGCAAATGAAAGGCAATCTTCGGTTGTCGGTCGCGCCTGGCATCTTTGAGCCGTCCTTTCGGCCGGCCATGTAGCCTCGTGGTAACTTCGATATTAGCCCGAGGGAAGTGGAGACCATGTGAAGAACGGCGAAGCCGGTGTGAACGTCTCATGAGAATCCGCGCGAGTTACGTGATGGTCGGTACCGTCGTTGCGGCGTTCTCTCTTGCTTCCACTCACCATCGCGCTCGCGTAGAATGGACGTGAGCCCTCCGCCATTACCCGCGCATCATGACCACCCCTGCCAGACGTCAGTACCTGCGCATCAAGAAGGAGAACCCTGGTGCGATCCTTCTGTTCCGGATGGGCGATTTCTTCGAGACCTTCGACGACGACGCCCGCATCCTCTCCCGTGAGCTGGAGATAGCACTCACCTCGCGGGAGATGGGCAAGGGGCAACGCGTCCCGCTGGCGGGCATCCCGTACCACGCGCTCGATCCGTACCTGGCGCGCCTGATCAAGAAGGGCTACAAGGTCGCCATCTGCGAACAGACCAGCGACCCGGCGGCTTCCAAGGGCCTGGTGGACCGCGAGGTAGTACGAGTGGTCACGCCAGGCACCGTCATCGAGGAAGGCGTTCTGGACCGGAAGGCCAACAACTACCTGGCTTCTCTGGTCGTTGACGGAGACGAGGCCGGACTCGCGTACGTCGACATCACGACGAGCGAGTTCGCGACTTCCCAGTTCACCGTTGCCGAGCTGGCCCACGAACTGGGACGAGTCATGCCCGCCGAGCTACTGACGCAAGACGGCGAGGCCCTCGCGGTCCCGGAGGGTATGGTGGTCACGCCGCTCGAGCCCGATGCCTTTGACCTAGACTGGGCGCGTGAAACACTGCAAAGGCATTTTGGGGTGGCGTCGCTAGAGGCCTTCGGATGCGAGCGGCTGCCCCTGGCGATTCGCGCCGCCGGTTCGGTCCTTGAGTACCTGAGCCGGAACCAGAAGGGGGCGCTCTCTCAGGTCACGTCTCTGTACACATATTTGACGACTTCGTTCATGGCGCTGGACCCTCAGACCCGCCGGAACCTGGAGCTTTTCGAGGGTGGACGGTGGGGTGACCCGAAGGCGTCGCTGCTCTCTGTCCTCGACACGACCCGGACCTCGATGGGTGGGCGCCTTCTGCGCAAGTGGGTAGGGCAGCCGTTGCTCGACGTCGGAGAGCTCCGCAAGCGGCAAGATGCCGTCGCGTGGTTTCATCGGAGCGGGCTCCGGCGGGCTCGGATCACGGGGCTGCTGGACTCCGTCTCGGACCTGGAACGGCTGCTGAACCGTGTCAGAGGTAATACTGCCGGTCCGCGAGACCTCGTGGCGCTGAGCGCCAGTCTGGAGACCACCCCGGAGCTGCGTGGCACCCTGCGAGAGGACGAAGACGCTCCGCAGGTCGAGTGGTTGGCGACCGCCCTCGCGGACACCGCCGAGGCAGTCGAGCTCATACGCTCCGCGATGGTGGACGACCCGCCGGTGTCGATCGGGGACGGCAACGTGATCCGGACGGGTTTCTCGTCGGAACTGGACGACTTCAGAAACTCATCCAGACACGCCCGTGATTACATTGCCGGACTCGAGTCGAAGGAGCGGGAGCGCACGGGCATCAAGTCACTCAAGGTGGGGTACAACAAGGTCTTCGGATACTATATCGAGGTCAGCAAGGCGAACGCAGTACAGGTCCCGGACGAATACATCCGGCGCCAGACGCTGGTGGGCGGCGAACGCTACATCACTCCTGAGATGAAGGAGTATGAGTCCCAGGTACTGAACGCTCAAGAGCGCATCGGCGAGATGGAAGGAACCATCTTTCGGCAGGTCTGCCAGCAGCTGGCCCAATCGGCGGACCCTATCATGTCCACGGCGGCCGCCGTCGCTCAAGTAGACGTGTTCTGTTCGCTGGGCGAGGTCGCGTCGCGTCGCGGCTACGTCAGGCCCGAGCTGAACGACGGAGACGCGCTGGAGATAAAGGAGGGCCGTCATCCGGTGGTCGAGCGGACGCTAGCGTCGGGGGCGTTCGTACCCAACGACGCGAGGCTTTCGAGCTCGGATGAGCAGATCCAGCTGATCACCGGTCCCAACATGTCGGGCAAGTCGACGTTCATCAGGCAGGTGGCTATCATCACCCTGATGGCCCAGACCGGCTCTTTCGTCCCCGCTGACTCGGCCACGATCGGGATCGTCGACCGGATATTCACTCGCATCGGACTTCAGGACGACCTTGCGGTGGGCCAGTCGACCTTTATGGTCGAGATGGTGGAGACGGCCGCGATTCTGAATCACGCGACGCCGCGGTCGCTGATCGTGCTCGACGAGATCGGTCGGGGAACCAGTACCTACGACGGGCTGGCCATCGCTCGTTCCGTGGCCGAGTACCTTCACTCTCATCCGCGGCTGAGATGCAAGACGCTGTTCGCCACCCATTACCACGAGCTGATCCAGCTTGCAGACTACCTGCCCCGGGCGAGGAACTACCAGGCGGCGGTGTCGGAAGACAAGGGGAACGTCGTGTTCCTGCGGCGGATAGTGCCGGGCGGAGCCGACCGAAGCTACGGCATTCACGTCGCGAGGCTGGCGGGGCTGCCGACGGCCGTCATCAAGCGCGCGTGGGAGGTGCTAGGTGAGCTGGAGAACGGGGCCGCCGCGAGCCAGGGAAGAGGTGGCGCCGGACGCGGAGGTCCCGGCGAGTCGTCGGCGCTCCAGCTTCCTCTGTTGAGCGGCAACCCCGAAGTCCTCGAAAGGCTTCTCGGACTCGACGTGGCCTCCATGACGCCCCTCGAAGCGATCAACAAGCTCTACGAGCTTCAGGAGAAGGCGAAAGAAGGGGTTGGGGATTAGGAGTTGGGGACCGGCGTAGGCGAGCGCGAGCGGTCACCTGATCGCAGGTTCGAGATGAGGAGCTGCGTTGCCGCCAGACCGCTTTCGCGCCCGGCGGTCAGAGCCCGACGTCTCCGTGGCTTCGGCCTGGCTTCGGCAGCGGGCGGGTAGGCGACGTGGCCGCATTGAAGGCAGAGCAGGTACCGGCCGAAGTGGTCGTCCTCCGCCGAGTGAGATCCGGAGCATCTCGGGCAAGACTTGAAATAGATCATGTGAGCATACCTTTCTTGAGCTTGTGAGCGGTTACTGCTGGTCATGGGCCAGCCTTACCAGCTCTTCTGAATTGCCGCTGAGACTACTCCCGCCAGGGTTTCGACGTCCTGTTTGAGAGAGACCTGGTTGTCGATGAACCCGAACGCCAGACTCTTCAGGTCGGTGCAGTCCGAGTCTGACGTAAGCTGAGGAAGGTTCCCGTTTTGCGGGTCTTGCTGCACTGCGCCCAACGAGGCCTCTCGAAAGGCGAAGCATCACGGGGAGGGCGACGATATCAGGGATGCCCCTGATATCGCGCGCGCCAGCTGGGAAGCCTGTATGGACCGTTTCACCTGGGACTCGTCGATGTCGTGGAGCAAATAGGTCGCGGTGCCCAAGGCGAGGATTCCCAGCGCGATCCCGGCCAACGCGCCTCCGAGGCGGTCCACCCAGCCGAGGGCCAGGTATGAGAGCGTCCGCCGGACCAGCGCAGCGACCACTCTGGCGGCGATGGCGGTGACCAGTAGAATCCCGACGAACGCCGTGATCCTCCGGACGGTCGCGTCGTTTATTTGACCTGCCAGAGCATCCGCGAGGAAGGTGCTGTGTTGAATGGAAGGAACGACCCCGAGGGTCAGCCCGCCGATGCCCCCGGCGGGAGCGAGTAGTCCGGACCGGAGCCCGATAAGAGCCAGCAGGACTATGGTGCTTACGATTACGAGGTCGATCCAGTGCGTCGCATTACCTAAGAATTGTGTGAAAACCGAACGACGAGTCGATTATCGTCGCCTACAACGCTAATAGCCAGCGTATCGCCCACAAGATCGTGTATGTGGCGGCATTTATCGGAATCTCAGTGCTGGCATATTCTCCGGGTGGCTGGTAGCCCAGTGGTTGCTTTGGTTTGGGGCCAACGGACCAGTTGCTAGCGGTCGCATGCTCGGAGTGGAATGCGTCTTGAAATGTTCCATTCTGTGCCAGTTTGTTCCACTTCTCTATGTGGACGTGAGGCCGGGGCGCGGGCGGTGTTCCGCGAAACGGGAGGCGGCAAAATGTTTGTCGAGCGCCCGTCTGCCCCACCAGAGGGGGGCTACCCCTTCGGCAGACTCAGAGCAGGCCTTCTGGACTCTTCAGTGTCCGAGAACGAGTTCGATTCTGGTGTTGCGTCGTGTTGCATTCCTCTAGGCGCAGACTCCGCCAGGGCGGTGAGCCGTGTAACAAAATAAAAGGGACGAACCCGTGGGTCCGTCCCTAGGGCCAAAATAGCGCAATTGTGCTGGCTGGTCAAGTGTCCCGGCGTGGCGGCCAGGGTCTTTCGATTATCGCCCTACGGGAGGTCCTTCGACGGGCTCAGGACGAACGGATGGGGGGGGGGGGGGCTCTGTACCGAGGTGAGCTTGTCGGCCACAGTGAATCTCGGCGAGGCGCCGAAAACCGAAAGACCCTGACGTGGCGACCGTGGCGCGTGAGGGGGCGCATGCAATGCGCTCCCACGGGAACCCTCGGGCCGGTGTCCAGTCTCGGCGCTGTTGAAGTAACCTGGCTCCGGAGGAACGAGTGAATATCCTTACCATTGGACACAGCAACCACTCGTGGAAGACGTTCGCGTCTTTGTTGCCGCCGCAGGGCATCAAAGTTCTGGTGGACGTGCGTAGCCGACCGGTTAGCCGTTCCGCGCCGTTTGCGACCCGGCGCAGGTTGCCCGAGCTCCTGAGGGGCGTGGGAGCGCGGTACGTGTTTATGGGTGAATCGCTCGGTGGCAGGCCATCGGACCCGGACTGCTACGACGCTATAGGCAAGCCAGACTACGCCAAGATTCGGGCGAAGCCGTGGTTTCAAGAGGGGATTGAGGAGCTAGTGAAGCTGCCGGAGGAGTCGAGGGTTGTGATTATGTGTGTCTAGGGAGACCCAGCGCGTTGCCACAGGTCGTTGCTGATCGGGGTGGTGTTGGAGGAGCGTGGCGTGGAGGTTGGGCATCTACGGGGCGATGGTTCGGTGCAGGGAATACCTCTTCAAGCGAGCCTCGTATTTCGGGAGCCGGATGGCTGATGACATCGGGTTCGCAGTGGGAGATGCGGCGTTTGGATGTGGGGGGCGAGACTGCGGGTCCTATGACCTATGTTTATGGGTGGCGTAGACGCCCCGGCGGGGCGTCTCTACGAGGTCGCCGGCAGTTTCGGTTGGCCTTGACCTTGCTGGGGTCGGTCTGGACGTGTAGTAGCGATCGAGTTTCTATTTTGATGGGTTCTCGTGGATGTATTCCCGGGTTTTGGTCAAAGACTGCTCATTGCGGAGTATATGGTCGTGGAATCGGGGCTGCCAGGCGAAGCCGCGATACCCCTCGGCCCGAATTCGTTTCGTGCAGACGGATTTGAATTGGTTGACGATCGCTTCAAGTGCGCCGGGTTTCCACGCGCGTTCGCGAGAACCGCTCTGGGTAGAGACGCCCCGCCGGGGCGTCTTTGGGAGGCCGTTGTCGGTGGTGTGGTCGATAACGAGAATTCCATGTATGTGGTTGGGCATAACCACCGATTCGTCCAATGTAACGCTCGGACGTAGCTTTTCCATTCGTCGCCATTCCTCAGCCATGATTACACCGACTGGCGACATGTGCATGCCAGCGTCGTCAATTGCGCCGAAATGCGGGATTCGGTCTCTGGTGCATATGGTGACGAAGTACCATCCGTTGGAAGCGTAGTCCCAACCGGAAAGGCGGTTCGAACCAACGCGGTATTTGTCTTGATAGGGAATCGCTACCTACACGCGCTTAGAACAAACTGGCCTGGGTGGTGTTGGGGCGTTGTTCCGGGAAGGTGACGCCCAGGTGGTCGTAGGCGCGGCGGGTGGCTACGCGGCCTCGGCGGGTGCGGTCGAGGAAGCCCAGCTGGAGCAGGAACGGCTCGTAGACGTCCTCGATGGTGTCGGATTCTTCGCTGATGGAGGCGGCCAAAGTGTCGATGCCGACGGGCCCACCGTCGAATTTCTCGATGATGGAGCTTAGGACCATGTGGTCGGTGTTGTCGAGGCCGAGGGAGTCGACTTCCAGGCGGGCCAGGGCTTCTCGGGCAACGTCGCCGGTGACTATGTTGTCGGCCATGACCTGGGCGTAGTCGCGGACGCGCTTCAACAGCCTGTTCGCGACTCGCGGCGTTCCCCGGGCCCGGCGCGCGATCTCGATGACGCCGTCGTCTTCGGCCTCGATCTCAAGGATGCGGGCCGAGCGCCGGACGATCTTGCGCATGGCCTCCTCGTCGTAGAACTCGAGGCGATCCGCCGAGCCGAAGCGGTCGCGCAGGGGCGAGCTGACCATGCCATATCGGGTGGTGGCGCCGATCAGGGTGAAGGGCTGGATGGTGAGGTTGATGCTCCGAGCCTTGAGCCCCTTGTCGATGACCCAGGAGACGACGAAGTCCTCCATGGCGCCGTAGAGGACCTCCTCGACGACTCGGCTGAGGCGGTGGACCTCGTCGATGAAGAGCACCTCGCCGTGCTGGAGCCGGGAGAGCAGGGAGACCATGTCGCCCGGCCGTTCTATGGCCGGGCCCGAGGTGGTCTTGATGCGGGCCTCCATCTCGATGGCGACGATCTGGGCGAGGGTGGTTTTGCCCAGGCCTGGGGGGCCATGGAGGAGCATGTGGTCGAGGGGTTCACCGCGCTGTTTGGCGGCGGCGATGCCTATTTGGAGGTTGCTCTTAAGGTGGTCCTGGCCGATATAGTCGGAGAGCCGCCGGGGGCGTAGGGTGCTGTCCAGGGGGGAGTCGTCGTCCTGGGGTTTGCCGGAGACGATACGCTCTTGCAAGTGTATTTCCCTTAGGAAATCAGAACTGGTGTTCATTCTATGGATGTGGGTAGGGAGGTGTCAAGGAAGAGGGCTTGTGTTGTCGGCTGGCTAACCCGCGCGTCACCCGTGAAGATTTGTCGGTCCATTTTGGGTTAGGGTCTTTCGATTATTGATCTACGGGAGGTCCTTCGACAGGCTCAGGACGAAGGGATAGGGGACCTCCTTACGAGGTGAGCTTGTCGGACCACAGCGAATCTAGGCGAAGCCCCGGAAACCGAAAG
>CAUZJF010000055.1:0-10215 GCA_963579975.1 Dehalococcoidia bacterium | reverse complement strand
AGGCGTGTGGACCAATTCGTCGACGAGTTTGGTTTCGTACGCCAGGGAATCGTCGGATGGGCTTTCGGGCACGCGGTCCTTTCGATCTCGTGGAGCGTAGAAGACAACGATACCGTGTCTGAATGGGAGTTGGCGTACGCGGAGATGCTGGCTCGGCTATTTGAATAGACTCCGCGAGAGTTCACCTCGCATCTTTGACTGCCAGCGCCCATCTCCCTTATGAATCCACGCCTGTCGCCCCTACGATGGAGCCGGGATAAGCTTCAGGCATACCGGCATCGACACTTCGGCTACATTGCCCGTCGACTCGAGCCTACCCGTCCCTTGATCGATTCGGAACGTGACGATCGTACCGGTGTCCTCGTTCGCTGCCAGCAAGAACGTGCCCGTCGGGTCGATGGCGAAATTGCGTGGCGACTTGCCCTGCGTTGACTCGTGGCCGACGAACGTAATTCTACCGCTGCTCTGATCGATGGCGAAGATAGCAATGCTGTCGTGGCCGCGATTCGAGCCGTAGACGAACCTTCCGTCAGGCGAGACGTGGATGTCGGCAGTGTGGCTGATCTCGGTGAAATCGTCGGGTAGCGTCGAGACCGAGTGCAGCTGGTTGAGTGCACCGCTCGTCTCGTCGTAGGAGAAGGCCGTAACGGTATTCGCGATCTCGTTGATCACGTACGCGTACTTCCGGCTAGGGTGGAAGTCGAAGTGACGTGGCCCGATGCCCGGTTCTAGCGCGGTGAATGGTTCGTCGTTTGGCACTAGCTTCCCGGTTGTCAGATCGAGTTTGTACACCACTATCTTGTCGATCCCCAGGTCTGGCACGATAGCGTATCGGTTGCCCGGGTCGACGAAGATTGAATGGGGGTGTGGTTCCTTCTGCCGATCAGGGTTGACGCTGGAGCCGTGATGTTGGACGTAATCGCTGGCTTCACCAAGCCTGCCGCCCTCCTCGATCGGGAGCATCGAGACTCCCCCGCCCTTGTAGTTCGCCGCGAGGACGTACCGCCCCGTATTGTCGACGGACAGGTGGCACGGGCCGTTGCTCTTGGTGGACTGGCGGTTCAAGAATGTGAGCTCGCCGGTCTTGCCGTCGATTGTAAAGGCGCTGACAGCGCCCGTGGGCTGCCCGTCGTCGCCGGAGACCTCGTCGATGGCGTAAAGGTTGCGCCGTTCGGAGTCGATGGCGACGAACGAAGGATTCCGCGGACCGGTCGCTTTGCTTACGTAGTGCAAGGCGCCCGAAGACATGTCCAACTTGTAGACGTAAATTCCTTCGCTGCCACTGCCTGTGTAGGTACCGATGTATACTAAGTAGTCCTGGGTCATGTTTTCTTCCTCCAGAAGCTTTTCAGGTGGGTGGTTTCGCTCGCCGACGCTGGCGGCCATGTGAAGCCCAACTGCGCGGGCAGATTCTACGACATCCCATCCCATCCCGCCTAGCCACAGTCCCACGGAACCAAACATACACGCAGATCTGCCTGACGAGGCGATAGGTGCTTCTAGGCCGCTGAGACCTGCCACAGGGCGCCGATCAGCATCGCGGCGCCCGCTATCAGCACGAATACTCCGAAGTTGACCTTGCCCGCCAGCTCGGTGAGGGCCTTGATCGTAACGAGGCCTACGACGAAGGCGACCAGCGCCGCGACGGCCTTCTCGGAGGTGATGCCGAAGCCGGTATCGAGGCCGGCGTAGAGGGTCGCTCCTATCCCGGCGGGCACGCTCATCAGGAAGCTCAGGACGAGGGCTTCTCGCCGGTCCAAGCCCCGTCCCAGCAGGACGGCCACGGTGAGCCCCGATCGGCTCAGCCCCGGCAGCACAGCAAACCCCTGCGCGATCCCCGCCAGCAAGCCATCGACGAGCCGTATGTCGTCGGGACCGCGGACGCCTGGACTCCTACGCCGCAATTGGACCGCACCGGTGATCAGAAGCAGCGCTCCAATGAGGCCCATCGCGGTGTTTCCCGCCAGCTCGGAAGCTTCTGAAAGGGTGAGTATCAGGGGAAGGCCGACCAGTCCGCTCACCAGTGTCGATATGACCAGGTACAGAATAAGGGGAGAGGGCTTTGTGGGCTGGGTGACGATGCCCTTCAATATCTCGAAGATCTCGCTTCTGAACACCACCAGTACACAGGGCACTGTGCCGATGTGGAGCCACAGAGCGAAACTGACGCCTTCGCTAAGGGGGCTTCCGTTGAGGAACGTGAAGGCCGCTGTGACCGCCCCTTCGGAGCTGACCGGCAGCCACTCGAACAACCCCTGCAGCAGGCCCAGAAGGACGGCTGAGCTGTTCAACTATCGTTGAATCCTACCGCAGTGGGGACATTTCTTGGCGCCCGGGTCGACGAGCACTTTGCAGAACACGCAAGGAGACCAGGTCTGCGATGGGGGTGACGGCGCCTTCGCCGATCTTAGTGTCACGTTCAAACCACTGCCCTCGTCCCCGCCGTTGTCGTCCTCATCGGCGGAGAGCTCGACGCTGGTGACGGCTTCCAGGTTGGTTAGCATGTGCAGCAATGGCGTCGGCTGACGCAGTAGAAGTCTTATGTCCACACCCCATTCTGTCCTGTTGCTCACCCGCAGGACGCGGACTTCCGAGAGATACCGCAGCTGCTGGAGGAGATCGAACCCGAGCTGCTTGTCGGCTGCGTCGTGAACGTAAAGGTTGACGGTGCCGTCGTAGAGATCGCGATTTGATACGCCTGGCTTTGCCCCACTCGGCTGGAGACCCGGCCGGGTCGTGGGCTCGGTGCCCCGGGTCCGGTGCATTAGGGCTTCCAGCCTCGCGATAAACTCGATCTGGCTGAAGGGCTTGACGATGTAGTCGTCAGCCCCTTCCCTCAGGGCGACGGCAATGTCGACGTCGCGGTCTTGAGCAGTCAACATGGCGATGGGTACCTGCGACACTTCCCTCAAGTCCCTGAGGACCTCGAGGCCGCTGACGTCGGGAAGGCCCAAATCTAGTAACGCTAGGTCAGGATGTTCGGTCTGCGCAAGATCGAGACCTTTCAACCCTTCGGCAGCGCTGACGATTTCCGCGTCGGGCCACCTGATGCCCACGCACCCGGACACCAGCTCGACGATGTCCGGGTTGTCCTCTACGATAAGAACCTTTATTGGGGTGGCTCGTGTGCCAGGCGAAGGATAAGCACGGGGTAATTGCAGTTTACCATAGCGTTCGGAATGCCTAGAGGCGAGTGGCATAGTGACGATGGAATTGACGCCTCCTGGACGAGATTGATACGATTCGGCCCACCGATTCACTGGGAGAACTGCCATGCTGGCTAAATGGTCCGAACGGTATCACAGTTTTTCGCCATCGCATTGGGCAAGCGCGGCCCTTATTGCGCTATTTGTCGGAGCGCTTGCTCTTACCTCGTGTGGATCGGCTGAGACCACTGACGACGAGGTAACCACTCCTGTACAGGCCGCTCCGGCAACTGGTGCCGCTGAGGCGCCTGCTGTCGCCTCGGATTCGCCGAGCCAGGCGCTTTCCGGGGTCGTGATCCAACAGTACGCCGGCAACGGACAGTCGATCTTCTCCGGCGATGGGGGGCCGGCCGAGGATTCCGGCATCCGCGCCCCCGCCGGATTAGCGGTAGACGCCGCCGGCAACCTCTATATCTCTACCGATAATCGGATCCGCCGCGTGGACGCCGAAACCGGGACTATCACCACGCTGGCCGGAACCGGCAGTCCGGGCTACGGAGGAGACGGCGGTCCGGCGACGGAGGCCAAGTTAAAGGCCCCTGAGGGTATCGCGATTGACCTCGATGGGAACGTGTTGATCGCCGACCGGGACAATGGCCGCATACGGCGCCTCGACATTTCGACCGGAATCATGACCACGGTCGCCGGTGGAGGGATACCCAAGATCAAAGGTGGGATATTCCAGAGCGGTGATGGCGAAGCAGCGACGGACGCCTGGTTCAAGGAGCCGCTGGACGTGGATGTCGATGACGAGGGCAACTTCTACTTTGTGGCGGGCGGCTTTGTTCGAAAGGTCGACACCGAAGGCATAATTTCTACGATTGCGGGTACGGGACTGAAGGGACTGTCGGGAGATGGCGGCCCAGGATACGAGGCGATGCTCGCGGAGCCGCAAGGCGTAGCCGTCGATAGCCAGGGCAACGTCTATGTCGCCGATCGAGAGAACCAGCGGATTCGGATGATAGACGCCGCCACCGGCGTTATCTCCACGGTCGTCGGAATCGGGAAACATGGGAGCTTCGAGACAGCCGACAAAGACGGACGCCACCGTTCGGTCCAGCCGGAGGGTATTGGTGCTGAGGGTGATGGTGGTCCCGCGACCAGCGCGATGCTTGCATTCCCCGAAGAAATCGACATTTTCGACGGCCGTCTTTTCATCGCCGATACCGTGAATGACAGCGTTCGGATGGTCGACCTGGCGACCGGCATAATCACGAAGCTGGCCGATGGTGGGGCAGTCCGGGGAGAGGCGATGATAACGGGCTTCCGCGGGAGTGGCGACCTCGAGGTTACATTCGAGCACTTCGGCCCGCCCTTCGACGTCGTCGCGACCAATGACAACACCGTATTCCTCGCCGACCTAAAGGGTCACCGTGTCGCAAGAATCCAATTCCCCTAGCCGCTCATTTGTGCCGCTGGCCTCCGGGGCGACGGGCCTGCTTTTCCTTGATTGTGCCCCCTGGCTTGAAGGCAGGCCTCGGACAGTTCCGCAGGCGTACCCCACACCCCTGAACAACGGGAGACAAAACCATGCCCCTCCGCTACGTCGAGAACGAACGGTTCTCGCTCGTCAACATCGTTCACCCCAACGTGCCGGGCTCGGAATGTGGGATCTGGTGCTACGAGGACGTCTTGGGCAAGGCGGTAGCTCACAGGAGCGACGATGAATCACTGGTGCTGATGCACGGACGGGACGGAGCGATCATCACGAGCACGTTCACGGTGGACGGCGACGCCGTCCACCGTGGGGGTCGAGGTGACCGGCCCTGACGCTCACTGCGTCCGGGCTGTCGATACGATGACCCACTGCTGGCAGCTCGGCAGGTCTGAGACCTTCGGCAACCTCGGCGACTAGGTCGAAGACTTCGGTGCTCGCTGTTTCGTAGTGTTGGACAGGGGCCTGACGCTCTTGAAGGACACGAGCCGAGTGCCAGGGACGCGCGGCAGGCCGGGCGACAAGGCAGACCTCCCAGAGTCCTGGATACAGGAGTACTACCCTACCTGGCGTGAGCATCCAGGGCAGGCGTCAGGCCAGCGCGGTCGCAGTCTCGACCGGCCTGTGTACCCGTTGGTGGGGTGTGTCTCAAGGGACGACAAGTACCTTACGGCGTTCGCATGGCCGGAAGCGCGGTCGTTGTACCAGGTTTGGCACGACTGCATGCATCCGCGTCCGGCGGTCTCCGAATCGTACGACGCGACGACGAACAGCATTGTATCCTGGGGGCGCATCTACTTCATGGCCAACGACCTGGGCGCCCTCCTCGACGCGTTTCATCGCGACTTTCCCGATTGGGCGCGGCCGGCCGCATTCGTAGCTGAGACTGAGCAAACATAAACGCTAAACCGCCAGTAAATGGCCTACCAGCTCCTGCGGTGCGGAGATGAAGGGTGAGTGGCCGGTGTCCATTGTGAAGACCTTCTTGCAGGGCGACGCAGCACACATCCACCTCTGCACCGAAAGAGGTATGGCGTTGTCGCGGAGGCACTCCACGTAGAACCGGGGTACGCGGCCGAAGCGCTCGTCGGTCACGGCTACCCGAGTCGTTCGGGAGGTAGCGGGCTCAGGTACCAGGTGAGACCTTGCCCAGGCGAAGTCGTCGTCGGTGCAGTCTCCGAACAGGCCCTCTCTGACCGCCTCGTCCCGGATGACGATCGATCGGCCGTCGTCAGAAGACACCATGTTCCGCCTGACCATCGATTGCTCCCCTGCCGCGACCACGTCGGAGATGGACTGGTCGTCGCGAAGCATGAAGGCGCAGACGTATACGAGGGTCTTGACCATCTCCGGGCGCCTTTCGGCGACCATGGAGATAGTGGCGCCGCCATGGCTGTGACCTACAAGGACGGCCGGCTCGGGCTGGTTGTCCAGGACCTCCGACACGCGGTCGACGTAGTCGTCGAGGGTGAGGTCCTCTATGGGGGTCGTGTCGTTTCCGTGGCCTGGGAGGTCGACGGCGACCGCTGTGTGGCCCGCCGCTTCGAGCAGGGGCACGACCTTGTCCCAGCACCAGGCCCCGTGCCACGCGCCGTGCACAAGGACGTAGGTGCTCACGGCGCGGGTCCATCCGGCGTCGAAGGGCAGCGGCGGGACGGGAAGAAGGGCGATCCCCTACCTGAGGACGATACCTGGCCCATGACCTACGAGGATTTCGTGGCGCGTAGGGCGGCAGGCTTCAGCAGCGCGTATATGGCGCCGGTGACCGGTGTGGGCACCCTTGTTTCGCGGCCCATTCGGACGGCCGCTCCGGCCAACGCCTCGAGCTCGATAGGCCTCCCCTCCCGTACGTCCTTGGCGATGGACGTACGGCCATCCGCGGGAAAGGCGTCGAGGGCGTCCAGGGACCGTTCGAGGATGTCGTCGCCGAGGGAGACGCCCTTGGCCATGGCGACGGCTATGTGCTCGGCCATTACCGCGCTAAGAAGCTCGCGGGTCTCCTTTGTGGTCCGAATCTCGCCGACGGTGGTCTGGCTGAGGGCATCTACACTGCCGTTGGGCGAATGGGCGACGAACTTCCGCCATGCGGCAGCGTTTGCGTCCTCGGTCAGCTCAACCGGCCAGCCTGCTTCGACGAATGTCTCCAAAAGCTTCTGGCTGCGCAGCGAAGTTCCGCCCTTCATCTCGCCAAAGATGACCCTGCCGAAGGGAGCGATCTGGGCGACGACTCCAGGCTCGGCGATCGTGGCCTGAATGTAGGCGACGCCGGTCAACAGGTGCTGCTCACCAATGGCGTCGGCAAGCTGGCCGCTGCTGTCAACGCCGTTCTGAAGGGTCAGCACGGCCGTGTCGGGGCCGACCATGGGAACGATGGTGGGGATGGCCTCCGGATTGTGGTAGGTCTTGACGGCGAATATGACCAGGTCCACGGTCCCGACCGTGGCGGTGTCCGCGGTCGCCGGCGATCGGACCGTGAACGGGCCGGAGAGGTCGCTTGTTATGTGGAGCCCGTCCCGTTTGATTGCGTCTAGGTGCGCGCCGCGGGCTACAAAAGTGACGTCGTGGCCTGCCCTGGCCAGGAGGCCGCCGAAGTAGCCCCCCACTCCGCCTGTTCCTATTACTGCGATCTTCATTGACGGTTCCTCGGAGGACAGGTTGTGTGAGACGGGGTTTCTCCTTCCCAACCTTCCTACGACGTGGGAAGGGTTAAAGAAGCTCTCGTGGTTTAGAGATACTTGCCCCATGCGTGTAGCTTGGGCTCCGGAGGCAGCGCGACCAGCTGTCCGGTCATGAGCGATTGGGCGACGGCCTCGGTGAACTCCATATAGCGCAGCCCCTCGGTGAAGTCTGGGGAAACCGGCGTGCCATTGCGGATGGCGTCGATGAATTCGGCGTCGGTGGTCTGCTCTCGGACCTCGTCGGGGGGCACTTCGATGACATGGAGCTCGTTGTCCCCCGCCCTGGCTCCCCAAAGCTGCTCATTGGTTAGGTCGTAGACGATGGCGCTCTTGGTCCCGTAGATTTCGATGGCCTGGTGGGGCGTGTAACCCGTCGTCGAAGAGAAGTGGTATGACGCTATTGCGCCGCAATCCAGGTCGGCCGCGATGGCCAGCGAGTCAGGGACAGGTGTTTTTCGCGAGCCGCCGTCGGTAGTCTCGCGCCGGGCTTCGTGAGTCTTGCCTTTGGCCACGACGGAGGTGGCGGGACCGACCCAGCGGTTCAGGACCTCGGCCCACATACCGAGAGTGAAGGCGTTGATGCCGGTTACTTCAGGGTCGTGCCGCCAGTGATACGTCTTGCCGCCGGCCGGCAGCATCCCCATTACCCGTACCTCTCGAATGTCGCCCAGGTCCCCGCGGTTCAGCATCCTGCGAACGACGCGGTCTCCTCTGAGGCCCGGCCTTGGCGGATAGAGTGCCGTCACGAGGTCGGTTGCCTGGGCGGCGCGGTGCATTTCCTGGGCTTCCTTCAGGTTGCGGGCCATCCGGGCCTGGCACAGGACGTGCTTTCCGGCGTCCAGGGCGGCGATGGTCGCGTCCCGGTGCAGCACTGGGGGCGTGGAAATCAGAACCGCGTCTACGTCGGGCGACTCGGCGACCTCGCGCCACTCGTCGGCGACGTCCTTGATACCGAACTCGTCGGCTACCGCGCGGGCCCTGCTCGGGTCCCGTGCCCACACCAGACGCAGCTCGACGCCGGGTACCTGCTTCAGGCGCGGCACCTGCTTTTCCCTGAGAATCCTGCCCGGTCCGATGATCCCGACCCTAACGGTCTGCATTGTGGTCACCTTCCGTCTGGTGGGGATGCGGCCGGTTCATTTCTGAATCGTCCTATTTCGTGCCATTGTGTTCCATTTGGCGTTACGGCGGGGAGCGCCCATCCCTAGACGTAACGAAAGGACTGACCCACGGGTCAGTCCCTACCTTTTATCATACCACGCTGGTCCATCGTTTCATTGGCCGCCAGACACCCGGACAGCCTTGACCTGGTTGTTGAAGTGGTCGCTCATTAGGAGGACGCCGTCGCCGAGGAGGCATAGGCCGCGAGGCTCGTTCAGGCGGGCGATGGTCGCATGGCCGCCGTCGCCCGCGTCACCGGGCTTGTCGGAGCCGGCCACGGTGCACAGCCGCCCTTCGGCGTTGATCGCGCGGATGCGGTTGTTGCCTGTGTCCGAGAAGTAGACCGTGCCGTCCAGTGAGACCGCGAGGCCCGTGGGCCGGTCGAGCATGGCGTCGGTGGCGTCTGTGCCATCGAGGGAGAAGCCCGCCGTCCCGGAGCCGGCCACGGTGCTGATGATACCTCGAGTGTCGACCTTACGAACCATGTGGTAGGCGCGGTCGCAGAAGTAGAGGTTGCCCGAGCCGTCGAAGTCGATGGCGGCGGGAGCGCCGATGCGGGCCTGCGCCGCCGGGCCTCCGTCGCCCGTGTAGCCCCGAATCCCGGTGCCGGCGACGGTGGAGACGGTGCTGGATTCCACGTCTATCCGCCGGATGCGGCCGATGTCATCGCCGACGTAGATGTTGTCTTCGGCGTCGTGGGCGACGGCCCGCACCTGGTAGAAGCATGCGTTCAGGGCCGGTCCTCCGTCGCCACGGTCGAGCTGGAGGCCGGACCCTGCGATCACTCGTATTACTCCGTCCTCGTCGACACGCCTGAGGAAGCCACCCATCTTCTCGGCGATAACCAGGCGCCCTAGACTGTCCAGAGAAACGTCGAAGGGATTGGAGACGTAAGCGTCGGTGGCCGGTCCATTCTCGCCGCCGTAGGCCTTTGCGCCGTCGCCGGCTACCGTCCGGACCAGTCCGCTGCGGGGCTCTATGGCCCTGACACGATGGCTCCACTCGTCGGCGATGTAGACCGTGCCGTCCGAGCTGGCGCAGAGTCCGCCTGGCCCGCTTAAGAACGCGTCCGCGGCTGGTCCGCCGTCGCCCACGCCGGTGCCGCCGAAGACGGTAGTCACTATCCCCGTCGCGCCGTCGCATCGGCGCAGCCGGCCGGACTGGTCGCCCCAGAACACAGTGCCGTCGGGGTCGGCCCACAGTCCGGCCTCGCAGGCGTTGCATGTCGTCTCGGGCCCCAGCAGGCCTTCCTCGCCGAAGCCCGGCACACCGGTGCCCACAACGGTGGTGACGGTGCCGGTAGCGGCGTCGATCTTGCGGACACGGTAGCCGTACTTTTCGCCGACGTAAATGTTGTCTTGAACGTCGATGAACAGGGAGTCAGGCAGGAGCAGGCCGGCTTCGACCGCGGGCCCACCGTCGCCGCTGGACGAGGGCCAGCCGGTGCCCATGATTGTTGTGATGGCGCCCGACCCCATGTCGATCTTGCGGATGCGGTGGTTGAAGTTGTCGCAGACGTAGAGGTCGCCTCGGGAGTCGAAGGCCAGGTGCTCGGGGTTGTGGAAGGCCGCCCCGGAGGCGGGGCCGCCGTCGCCGTGGTATCCCAGGAGACTAACGTTGCTGCCGGGATACGGGCGGCTGGTCCCCTGCTCCGCGGGATAGAGGCGGGCGTCGAGGCCCGCGAACAGCTCGATCAGGCCTGTTTTGATGTCCACGCGGCGGACGTTGTTGCCCC
>CAUZJF010000054.1:0-10226 GCA_963579975.1 Dehalococcoidia bacterium | reverse complement strand
GCCGGGCTTTTGTTCGAGGCCGGAGACGTCGACTTTCTTGTTTTCCAGCAATTGCACGTGCTCTGGCAGGAAGTCCTCGCCGACGACCGCGACGATGCTCACCGGCGTGAAGTAGCTGCTCGCCACCGAGAAGTACGTCGCGGAGCCACCGAGGGCATCCTCCCGGCTGCCAGCCGGAGTGGTTACGGAGTCGTATGCAACAGAGCCGATTACGAGAATCGACATGCGTTTCGCTCCATCAGTCCGGACATACTACGACTCGTTTCCGTAGCTGGCCGGCTTGCCTTTCTCGATCCAGGCGGCGGTGCCTTCCTCGATGTTGTACAGGCTTTCCGTGTCGAGTCCCATTGCTGCCGCCATCTCGCATGCCAGGCCGCTCCTGACTCCTTGAGCGCAGATGAAAAGCAACTTCTTGTCCTTCGGGATCTCCTCGATTCGTGCCAGGACGTCGTCTACGGGAACGTGTAGAGATCCTTTGACGTGACCGGCTTCGTACTCGTCGGGACGCCGGACATCCACCACGACCGTATTGTCATTCTCGTACATCTCGGCGGCTTCTTCGACGCTTACTCTAGAGTAAGGTTCGCCAGGTTCCCTTCTAGCCATGTCGGTCACCTTTCTTCACTGATGTTACGGATGTGAACGCTCGGGCACTCTAACATATCTGCCAACAATAAGACTCATCCTGTCTCTTGCAGCGGCGCTGATGTGCTCCTCGTCGGTTATGATCGCGTTCTTCAGGGCGCTGGCACAGTCGCAGGCCCGTTGGGGTAGCACTTTGCTGACGAGCGCACGCAGGACTTGCTGGGCGTGAGCGACATTCTTCTTGAGGCTCGCGACGACGACCTCGACCGAGACGTCGGCCTCGGCGTCGTGCCAGGTATCGTAGTCGGTGACGAGCGCCAGCGTGGCGTAGCACATCTCCGCTTCGCGGGCCAGCTTGGCTTCAGGTAGGGCCGTCATACCAATCACACTCGCGCCCCACGAACGGTAGATCTCGGATTCGGCGCGGGTGGAGAATTGTGGCCCCTCGATGACCACGTAGGCGCCACCCGAGTGTACCGTACTCGTCGTCGAGGCTGTCTCAGTCAAGACATCGCTCAGGACCGGGCAGTAGGGGTCCGCGAAGCCCACGTGGGCGACGATGCCATCGTCGAAGAAGGTGCTGACGCGGCTGCGGGTCCGGTCGATTAGCTGGTCCGGGACTACCATGTCGAGGGGCCGGACCGACTCCTGGAGGCTGCCAACCGCGCTTATCGACACGATTCGCTCGACGCCGAGGCTTTTGAGGGCATAGACGTTCGCTCGATTGGGGACCAGCGTCGGCGAAAAGCGATGCCCCACGCCGTGCCGAGGCAGGAAGGCCACGCGAGCGCCTTCGACGGTCCCCAGGACGATGCGATCGCTGGGGTTTCCGAAGGGCGTCTCGACGTCGATTCGATCGACGTCTGTCAGCCCTTCCATCTGGTACAGGCCAGACCCGCCTATGAACGCGATCCGAGGGTCATTCACGGGGTGTGGCCGTCCAGGTGGTGGGCGGGGTTCAGGCTGGTTGGTGCAGTAATCGTCAAAGTGGTATCCAAAGCAGAAAACTTCTCTGTCGAGAGAAGTTTTCTGTTCGAAGGAATTACTCTCATCTTTCGAGCGGCGGAACGCTCGTCTGATCTGGCGCCGTTTCGACTGCCTCTACAGCGCAACCGCTCGCTTGCCGGGCTTCGAAGGGCCGGTCCCTCAGCCTCTCGCGATAAGAGCGATTTTGTCGGTTCGTGATGGCTACAATCGTACTATGGGGCCTATCTAGTGTCAACCGCCGTCCGCGCCCTTCAACGTTGCCGTGCTAAAGACGACTCGGAAGGGCTAGCAATAGATCACGGCCGTATTCAAGATGGACAGGTCGTGCCTTCCGGAATCGGGTAGTTCTGGTCGCCGATGTTGCCTTTCAGCTTCCCGAGATTGACGTGGCCGTCCTGCGTCACGTCGCCGTGCCCGCTGGGATCGGAGTGGGGTGTGAGGACCACGCGCAGGTCCGGTCCGTTGGTCACCTTGAACGACTCGATGCGCAGGACGTGCGACCCATCCGGAAGTTCGTAGATCGTGGCGGTCCCTTCTCCCTGGTGGAATCGATCGATATCCTAGAACTCGCCCGTCTTCAAGGCGATCGCCTTGGGCGTCTCGACTGGTGCCGCCTGCTCGGGCTCCGATTCGGCCTCTCCTGAAGCCTTCTCCATCTCGGGCATCGGTTCTTTCATCGGTGTGTCGTCCATCTTGCCCATCGTGTCCTCGACCTCTTGACGGGCCATGTCGCTGGGGACGGTGGCGGCAAAAGCGAAGGGGAACTCCTCCTAGACGGTCTTATCGATGAACAGTGGCGAGAGGAGTCACCAAGCGAGGATAGCGCCGGGAGTTACCATGACCAAGGATGCGATTATCCAGAAACGCCAGGTCTTGAGCATGGTCATCCTCCCCCAATAGCAAGCTCCGTCAATCGTCACGGAACTACATCAGCCTTTCGAACCTTGGCAGCGCTTCGCCGATGAGGGGTCTCGCGTACTCGACGAAGGCCTGTGTAGGCATGTAGCTTGCGTTGTCGAAAAACTCGTTGGGTATTTGCTTCACCTGCCCGGCAACCTCGCCCAACGGCGCCAGTCCGGTCGAGCAGCGGTATCCCTCGCCGTGGGTTCTTACCAGAGTCACCATCTGATCGGAGGCCCCGTCGAGGGCGCATTCGACGGCTGCCCGGCCTGCTGCTTCAGCCTCTTTCGTGTCCGTCGTTGAGATGCAGGCGACCATCGCGCGTTGGATGGTCCCGGGTTTCTCATAGCGAACGCGGACGTTCAGGCGCCGGCCGGTATGCTCTGCCAGGTGACGGCCCGCTCCCTCGTAGTATGGGTGGCCGAACTGGTCGACGTACCACGGCTCGGTACCACCAAGAGGACCTTCGGTGCCCCTCGTGTTCTCGGCAATAACCGCGACGGCGAAGCCGTAGCGCCCGCATGCCTCTTCGATGAGATCGACGAAGCGGTCTTCGTCGACGGGCACCTCGGGTATGCACACGACGTGCGGCGCGTCCCGCTGGCTTCTGCTCGCCAGGGCTGACGCAGCCGCGAGCCAGCCCGCGTCTCGGCCCATCACCTCGATTATGGTGATCGGGGCCTCCTTGCCCATCGACTCCGCGTCCCTGCCGGCCCCCATCGTGGTCAGAGCCACGAACCGTGCGGCGCTTCCGTATCCGGGGGTGTGATCGGTGAGCACGAGGTCATTGTCGATCGTTTTGGGAACGTTGACGACCGACAACGCCATTCCGGCGTTCTCCGCTTCAGCATTTATTGTATGTCCCGTCTCGGCGGAATCGTTGCCGCCGATGATGAAGCAGAAGCGAATTCGATGCTCTGTCAGCACTTGGAGGACCTTGGGAACGTCCTCCTCCGTCAGCCTACGCCGAGACGAACCGAGCACTGCGCCGGGTGTGCGCGCCGTGCGGTTCCACCACGCCTTGCTCCGGCCGCTAAGGTCGACCAGATTTCCTGCCAGGACTCCATCCAGGGCGTGTATCGCGCCGTAGACCTGGTCTATGTGCCTGGCTAGGCCGGCCTGCCGGACGACGCCGGCGAGGCTCCGGTTGAGCACGGGCGTGCTACCGCCGGACTGGAGAACGAGGGCGTTGGGTTTGCTCACGATCCTACGAGCCGCTGGTCGATGTTAGCTGCTTCCATAAACTCCCGCCGGTTTGTCGCGCCGGCGAGGCCCCTATTGAGACCTCGTACTATCGGCAAGCAGCTTGGCACAAGCGTAGACCGCCCTGGTTTGGGGCATGGGAACCCCCACCTTGTCACCGAGCTCCACCACCGCCCCGACGATGCTCTCCAACTCTATGGGCCGGCCGGCCTCCAGGTCCTGCAGCATCGAGGTCTTGTGGTGACCAACCTTCTGGGCTCCCGCCATACGCCGTTCGATGGAGACCGGGATCTCAACCCCGAGGCTACGGGCTACCGCGTCTGCCTCTGCCATCACTTCCCGCACCAGCTCACGGACCTCCGCGTGCGTGGCCATTTCGTATAGCGTCGCCCGGGTAAGGGCACTGATGGGGTTGAAGGCCACGTTGCCCAACAGTTTGACCCAGATGTCATGGCGGATGCGCGAACGGATGGGACCCCGGAGCCCGGATCTTGTCAGGGCGCGGGACAGGTCCCTGCACCGATCGGTGGTGGAGCCGTCCAGCTCTCCTATGCCGAAGCGGTCGCCCTCGATGTGCTCGATCACGCCGGGCTCCACCAGCGCAGTCGAGGGATAGACGACACAGCCGATGATGCGCTCAGGGTGGATGGCGGAGGCGATCACCTTGTCGGGGTCGACGGTCTCCAGATGGGTCCCTTCCCACGGTCCACCGTGCCGCTGAAAGTACCACCAGGGGATGCCGTTTTGCGCCGAAACAACCGCCGTGTCCGGCCCCAACAGGGCGGCAAGCCTCGGCACCACCGCCGGCAAGCTGTGGGCCTTGACAGTGAGGAAAAGGAAGTCCACCGGCCCGGCGCTTTCCAGGTCGTCGGTAGCGGTGGGGTGCGCCTCAAAATTGCCCTCTCCACTGCGCACTCGCACCCCGTGGGCTTGCATGGCTTGCAGGTGGGGCCCGCGCGCGAACAGGACGACTTCCTCGCCGGAAAGGGCCAGCTTGGCACCCAGGTAGGCCCCAACTGCACCGGCGCCGATGACTGCGAACCTCACAAGGCCGTCTCCAGCCGGAAAGCGGTGAGCGCCGGCCCGGCTACTTTGTTGACTTGCCCGTCAGCGCCTTCGCCACGATGCGGCGCTGCACCTTGCCCGTAGCGGTCCGCGGTATGGCATCCACTATGTGGATGACTCTGGGGATCTTGAAGTCCGCCATGTGCTCCCGACAATAGGCCACCAGTTGTTGCTGGGAGACCTCCGCGCTGAGCACTACCGCCGCAGCCGGCTCTTCGCCGTGGGTGGCGTGCGGGATGCCGAACGCCACCGCCTCTGAGACCGCCGGATGCGACAGCAGCACCTCGTCGATCTCCACGGGTGAGACCTTCTCTCCGCTCCTGTTGATAAGCTCCTTGATGCGGCCGACAAGCGTGAGGTAGCCCTGCTCGTCCAGAAACCCCTGGTCGCCGGTCCGGAACCAGCCGTCGGCAAACGAATCGGCGTTGGCCTGGGGGTTGTCCTCGTAGCCCTCGATTACGTTCGGCCCCTGGATGGCGACCTCCCCTGTTGCGCCGGCGAGTTGGAGGCTACCCTGCTCGTCCATGATGCCGATCCGCACGCCAGTGCCCTGGCCCACTGACCCCGGCACCCGCGTGCCCGGCGGCAGTGGGTTGGAGGACATCTGGTGGGCCGCCTCCGTCATTCCATATGCCTCCACCACCGGCACGCCGAAACGCTCCTCCATCTCCAGCATGGTGCCGGGGGAGAGCGGTGCGCTTGAAGAGCGGATAAACCGCAGGCCCCCGCGACTCACCGCCCCACCGTTGCTGGAGTCCCTACCTCTGGCCCTGTTGAGGAGGGCCTGGTGCATGCTGGGCACCGCCGAAAACCATGTCGCCCGGTGGTCCTGGACTACGCGCCAGAGGTTCAGGGCGTTGAACCGAGGAGGCACTACCACGGTTCCTCCTGATAGAAGCGTCGCCAGCGTCGAGGCAACCAGCCCGTGAATATGGAACAGGGGCATTACGCACAGCGAAACGTCCTCGGGGGACAGGTCATAGGTGGCCACGATGTTCTGGGCCGACACGGCCAGGTTCCGGTGGGCCAGGGGGACCCTTTTCGGCCGGCTGGTGGTGCCGCTGGTGTGGAGCACCAGGGCGACGTCGTCGGGCCCGCACCCTCCATCCGGTGGGCGCGGGAGTCCCCTTTCCGGGGAAGAGAGAGAAAGCCGGCCCTCTGAGCTCAGACTTGCCGTGATTCGGGCCACCGAAGGAGGAACGATCTGGAGGGCCTCCTGAGGCGAGTGCTCCGACGTGATCAGCGCCTTCGCGTCGCTGTCCTCAATGTAGAACCTGAACTCCTCTGCCTTGTAGGCTGGGTTCAGAGGGGCCGCGGTAGCAGTGGAAGCCACCGCCAGAAAAGCAATGATCGTATCGATGTCGTTGGGAAGAACGATGGCCACCCGGTCACCCCGCCCGATGCCCATCCTCCTCAACTCTCCGGCGATGTCGTTCACCTGGCGTCGCAGCGAGTCGTAGGTCACCATTGGGCCGCCCGGCACCGCGAGTGCGGGATGCGCCGGCGCACCGAACTCAAGAAGATCCAGAATCGTTGCCGGTTGTTTGAGGCCTGTCATCGTCTGAGGCTCCTTGCCAGGCAGGCCATAAGGCTGCTCTTCCGGCGATGCCGAAACATGCAGTCCGCTCGCCGGTCAAATATTATAGCCGAATCGGCTAGGGGATTGGCATCCCTACCGGGCAAACCTGCCGAGGCTGAAGGCCTCGATAGGGAGGACGCTCGTTCCGTGGGTGATCAAGTCCGCGATAGTCCGGCCCATCGCGGGGCCGAAGACGATCCCCTTGCGACCGCCCCCAGTGGCGACGTAGACTCCTTCTATGTTCGGCACGCGGCCCAGGATTGGAAGCCTGTCGGCCGACAGCGGGCGTAGGCAGGCGGTCTGCCTGACCAGTTGTGCGTCCCCCAACGACGGCAACATCTTGAGGAGCTTGGCCATGATGCTGTCGCGTGCGCCGGTAGTCAACGTTTCGTCGAACCCGGCTTCTTCCTCGGTTGTACCTGCCCACAGCAGCCCGTCGGGTTTGGTCGTTGCGTAGTTGCCCTCCCAACCGATCGATACCTGAACGGGTGGCCCCGGGACTCGCATCCGAAGGATCTGCCCCTTCAGCGGTGTGACGGGTGTCACCTGGCCGATCCAACTCGACGCCTCGGCGCCCCATGGGCCCATCGCGAGCACCACGTTCTCGGCTGGGACTTCTTCGTACTCCAGAACGACGCCCTTGACTTTGCCACCACGAGACTTCAGACCCGTGACGGTCCCGTGTCGGACCGTCACGCCTGCCGCCTCGGCGGACTGGGTCAGTGCAAGCATCAGGCGGTACGGGTCGACATCCAATGTTCCGTCTACATACACGCCTCCAAGAACGGCGTCGGAGATCCGGTCATCGACCGACCTGACGTCTTGAGGGTCCATCCACCGGGCCGAGTAGCCGGGCTGCTCTTGTTGCCAGGCAACGGCATCTTTGGCTGTCTCAGCATCTTCTTGCGAGAACTCTAGCGACAGAGTCGGCCACTCGCGGAACTCGATGTTAATATCGGTACTCTTCGCCAGATCGGCGGCCAACTCTCTGTGGAGCCGCATACCTTCCGCGGCCAACTGGTAGGCGGGTCCCGGTATGCCAGGGCCTCCAAGCGCTCCAAGGCCGCCGTAGGCGAAGCCCGACGCATGGGAGCCGATCGCGTTCTTCTCAATGACGGTGCTCGCGACGCCCGCCTTTGCAAGGTAATAGGCCGTGGAGATGCCGGCTATGCCGCCGCCCACGATAACGACCTCGGCGGCGTTGCTGCTCACGGTGGAATCTCCTCTTGTTTCGGTGGCGGCGACTTGCGGTTTATCTGGACCGACTACGCAACGGCTTGGGAGTGGCCCAGGGGATTCAGGTGTGCTAGTTGTCAGGCGGCCTGACGCAGGTCAGCGGGGCCCACGACGTCGTATTATCCGGCCCCAGATAATACCACCTTCCAGACCGAACGGTATCGAGGCGAGGAACTAGAGAAGGCCAGCGGGGATTGAGGCTATCGGCGTGCCGGGTTACGGGGGACAGGGCTCGCCGTAAAGCGGTCTCCAAAGCGTCCCGAATCTTTCCCCAACCGGCCATTCGCCGAGTACAACGTCGACGTTGCGGGTTGTGCCGCTTCTGTAGACCTTTAGCCGGACGACCTCGTTCGGCTTCAGAAGGTTGAAGTAATCGACCATGTCCGACATTGACGAGACCGGCTTATCGTCTATGGCCAGGATCATGTCCCCGGTCCCGCTCAGTCTGGGGTCGCCCCGCAGGCCTGCGAGGTGCGCCGGGCCGCCTTCACATACGAACCTGAGGTAGATATCGCTTTCGGCCGGCAGTCCCAATCGGCTCGCCCCGTTTTCGGTGAGAGGCCAGCTGGTGATACCCATCCACGGCCGTCTGATCTGCTCTCCGGTAATAAGCTGCGGGAGAAGATGTTTGAGCGTGTTGCTCGGAACGGCGTAGCCGATGCCGATCTGAATCGACGAAGCGACCTGGACCGACGTGTTCACACCCATGACCTCGCCATCGGCGTTCAGAAGTGGCCCGCCGGAGTTTCCGGGATTAAGTGCGGCGTCGGTCTGGATCAGCCCGGGGATGGGGCGCAGGTGCTCGCTGAGGCGCGTTCTACCGGTGCCGCTCACGATGCCGACCGTTACAGAGTTGAACTCGGTGAAGGGGCTACCGATGGCTACTGCCATCTGGCCGGGAACAATAGAGTCCGAGTCGGCGAGCGGCAGCGGTTCGATTCCAGCCACCGCGGCGGGGTTGACCTGCAAGAGGGCGAGGTCGTCCAGGGGGCTCGTTCCGAGCACCTGCGCCTCGAGAACGCTGCCATCCGACAACCTGATAGTTATGTCTCCGAGACCTTCTATGACGTGGTTGTTGGTCGCGATATGCCCGTCATTGTCGACCAAGAACCCGGAGCCTGAGTCGACTCTGCCAAAGACGTCGGAGAACCTGGTCTGCCTCGAAAGGGTGATCTCTACGACCGCAGGACTGGCCTCATCGAATAGCGACCTGACCAGCCCCTCGTCGAAGAGCGGACTGGACCTCGAGGCGTTCGACCAGGGGGATGCGAAGGTGACCCACCCGATTATGAATCCGGCGAGCAGGCCGAGAGCCAGAATCGCGAACCCGAATCCGCCAGACGACCTCGGCGCCTTTTCAACGGGGCCGAAGACGCTTCGGTCGGGCCTGTAACGACTTTCGTCGTCTGGGAACAATTGTAGCTTGGGTCCAGTGGGGATGCGGGAACTCCGCCCGTTTTTCAAGTATACCGCAGACGCCTTCGGGAGACCCTCTGCCTTTCGATAACGACGGTCCCGCCGAATAGTTGCCAAAAAGGGCGCCGTTGTGCGCCCGCCCGCTACCTGGGCGTCGCCTCCCACACGCTTCCGACCGGCTCTAGGTCATATCCGCCGGTGAGCGACGGGTTCTTGAACGTGAAGTAGACGCTCGCTCTCCCGGCGTTGTGCTCCACGATACTCCTTATCGCCACGGAGACGTCCGTGGATTCGATCTCTGGGACGCGGTCGGGGAAGAGGGTGTGGATGCTCCGCGCGTACCAGTCGAACTGCAAGAGCCGGACCGCTATGACGGCGACGTCCCTATCAGGTTTCTCGACGTAGCGTATGTACCAAGAAGAGAACACGTTGCGTTCGTGTAGCCCAAGCACGACCGAGCCGTCGCGCACGGAGTCGATAATCTCGGCGCCTCTGTCGAATGCGGCGTTGTCGGTCGTCAAACTGTTGGACCCGTAGTTGAGGGCTACGGACACTCCCGGGATCAGAACGAACGCGAGCGTTCCCAGAGCCAGGCCCTGGTAGGAGACGCCCAGGCGTCTATGTCCGTTCGAAGGGTTTGGTTGTTTGACGGTCGTCCCGATGATCCGGGTCGTCGCAATCCAGAAGAAGCCGAACCCCAGCCACACCGAGAAGAGCAGGAGAGCCGGGACCATCAGGACGTGGAAGTCGACTGAATTGAAGGTGATCGAGTAGAGGCTGATGATTGCTATCGACGCAGCCGAAGCGAGCAGGAACCTGGGCTCGATCTTTCGCAAAGGGCCCACCGCCAGAAGTCCGACGAACAGCCCCAGTGCGTTGAACTGCGAGAATACGAGCTTGGCCCAGACGAGACCGCGGTCAAAGATATCCCCGGCAGCGACGCCGAAAACGTAGCCTTGATAGGCGCGAGCTGTCAGTAGCCAGAAGACGCCCCCAAAAGTATCGGCGCTGCCCCAGTTGATCGGTGGGTTGCTCGCTGCGCTCAGCGGCACGTAGATGTAAACCGACAGCCCGATGATGAACGGTGCGATCAACCACGGCGAGGCCAACCTGCGCAACCCGAGACTCGATCCCGTCCAGTACAGAAGGGGGACCGCGACGGCCAGCAGCGTCAGGTGATTGCCGAGGCCGATACCGAGCAGGCCGCCGAATGCCGCAAGGCTTCGGTTCTCCGACCGCCTGTCTCTTCTACCGT
>CAUZJF010000053.1:0-10252 GCA_963579975.1 Dehalococcoidia bacterium | reverse complement strand
GACTCGTCTGTTTCCAGGGCAACACACTCCTCCTAATGGGTTCCACCCCTATCTTCGCCCAGTGTGTTACCCATGTGCCCGATCTATCTCTTACCAATGTACCCGGTTTGTACCCCTTCTCAATCTTCCCCCGCCGGGGGAAGAGGTAAAACTCCGCCCTTTTCATCCTTTGGGGTGTCCCGTGTCACGGGGCATGGACGATTCCGAACGCAGTGAGGAATCTAAGAAACCTGCCTTCGAGTCGATCCGGTCGTCAGGAAGCGACGATCTTAGATTCTTCACTCGCTAAACTCGTTCAGAATGACAGTGGAGGCTGTCTCTGTGACCTCAGTTCGCTCTGTGGTGTACCGGTCAGGCCGCGATCGGCCAGCCGATTTCCCGCAGGACATTCTTGATCTCGGCAAGCTCCTCGTCGTCGATGGGGAGGGTCGGCGGGCGAGGCGGGCCGGCTGGGTGGCCCGTCGCCGCCATGAGGCCCTTGAGCTGGCGGTAGCCGCCGGACCTGGCTGCCGTCTTGGCCATCCAGGGGGCCATGGGACCTCGCACCCGATCGATCTGCTGCTGAGCCTCCTCGTAGCGTTCGGCCTCCAGGAGCTTCCAGAGACCCAGGTCGTGGGCCGGATGAACGGCGACCAGGTTGCTGATGTAGCCGCGCCCACCGTTCTTGTGGCACCGCACCGGCTGTCCCGAATTGTCAATGATGTTGAAGATATGCGCGAATTTTTTCATCGAGTCGTAATCGTCGGGGTTCGGGGTGTTCCATTTGATGGCGACGACGTGCTCGGCATCGGCCAGCCGGAGCATCGTCTCCGCTTTCATCGCTTCCGCGCTGGGGTTCGCCGTGAACCAGTAAGTGTTGTAGATCATGACGCCGATGTCGATGGCGTCCGAGATGTCCGTATAGAACCGGACCAGGTCGTCCTGGTTGGCGTGGTGGAAGAAAGGGAGATCGATCTGCAGGCCGATCGCACCCAGGTCCTGGGCACGTTTCGCGTCCGCAATCGTGTGCAGGGTGTTCTTGGGCTTAAGAGCGCAGATCACCGTGGCATCACCGCCCGCTGCGTTGACGACCGTACGAAGCAAGTGAGGCCACTCCTCGTCGTTCAGATCTGGCCCCTCACCCATGGCGGCGGCGACCTTGAGGGCCGCGTTCGGGGCGCCCAGCCCTTCGCTGACCCACCAGCGAGTCAAGTCGGTCATTCTTGCGTGGTCCACCTTCATGCCCTGGTCGAACGCGGTCGGCAGTGTTGCGATCGTTCCCTGAATATTTTTTTGAAGCTGCTGGCGATTCACGTTTTCAGCCTCCGCCGTTTGGTAGTTGTGTGCCCGTCAAAGCTGTGGCTCAGGTTCGAGCCGGTGAGATTATAGCAGTCGCCGAGGTCTCTGGCTCACAGTGCCCGGCACTGCTATAGTACCGTGTGCAATTCCCAGCGGTGGCGCGGGGACTGCTAGGTAACAGGGCGTCCATCGACAGGAGGGTAGCAGTGGCTGGCGGGCCTACGTCACTTGATGGCAAAGTCGCGATGGTCACCGGCGGCGGGAGCGGCATCGGCCGCGCCATCGCGATGGGGCTGGCGCAGAGTGGGGCACGGGTCGTCATTAACGACATGAGCGAGAGCGGTCAGGAGACCGCCGATGAGATCGGCGGCGCTTTCCTGCAGGCCGACCTTGCCGACATGGACGAAACGCGCGGGCTGTGCCAGCGGGCTCTGGAGTTGGAGGGGCGGATCGACATTCTGGTCAACAATGCAGGGTTCCAGCACATGTCTCCAGTGGAGGACTTTCCGGATGAGAGGTGGGCCAAGCTAATCCAGGTGATGCTGATCGCGCCGTTCCAAATGACCAAATACGCGCTGCCAGGAATGAAGGAGCGCGGCTGGGGCCGCATTATCAACATGTCGTCGATCCACGGCCTGATCGCGAGCCCGTTCAAATCCGCCTATGTTTCAGCCAAGCACGGAATCGTGGGACTGACGAAGACAGTAGCTCTGGAAACCGGAGAGCACGGGGTGACGGTCAACGCTATCTGTCCAGCTTACGTTCGCACTCCGCTCGTCGAAGCCCAGATCGCCGACCAGGCGCGCATGATGAACCTAGGCGAGGACGAGGTGACGGACAAGGTCATGCTGGCCCCTGCGGCTATCAAACACTTGGTCGACCCGGAGGAGGTCGCGGCAGTGGCGCTGTTCCTGGCGTCGGACGACGCCCGCTCGATCACCGGCGCCTGCTACACGATCGATCTCGGCTGGACGGCGAGGTAGTCAAGCTACGGCTTTTTTTGCAGCACTAGGTCAGGCTGATTTGCCATTCCGACGACAGATTGAGCGAAGCGATCGAGGAATCTGACGTCGTCCTCCAACGAACGGCCCGGCTCAATGGAGGGTCATTTGGATTTCCTCGCTGCGCTCGGAATGACAAGATGAGGAGCGACCGGAGGCGCGAGGTCCTTTGACGAACCAGTATTCGGTCAAGTTCGAGCCGAACGTGCCGCTCATGCTGAGAGACGGGACGATCACGTACGCCGACGTGTACCGGCCCGATACCTCGGGCAAGGTTCCCGCACTCCTGAAGCGGACTCCTTATGACAAGAGCGCGCCGACTACCAGGTCCGGCGGTCTCGATGCCATTGGCGCGGCCATGCACGGCTATGCCGTTGTGATACAGGACGTGCGTGGCAGGTTCAGTTCCGACGGCGAGTTTTACGCCTTTATCGACGAGATGAACGACGGCTACGACTCGGTGGAGTGGGTCGCGTCCCAGCCATGGTGTGACGGCAAGGTAGGGATGTTCGGACGGTCCTACCTGGGCGCCACTCAATGGCTGGCCGCCAAGGCGAAGCCTCCATCATTAATGGCTATCGCGCCCGGAATCACGTCCTCGGACTTCCACGACGGCTGGGCCTGGCAAGGGGGCGCCTTTCAGCTAGGGTTCTCCTTGGCCTGGAGCCTAACGATGGCGGCGGCCAACTGGGACAATCTGGCCAAGAGGCTGTTCCTATCTACCAGACAGCTCGAAATACTGATCGAGGCGAAAGACAACCTCATGACGGGCCTGCACCACCTGCCGATGCAGGAGTTTCCGGATCTCGAAGGCGGGCTCGCTCCCTACTACTACGATTGGCTCGAACACTCCGAGTACGATCAGTACTGGAAGGACATCAGCATAAAAGAAGCACACTCGCAAATAACCGTGCCCGCGTTCAACTACGGAGGCTGGTATGACATCTTCCTCGGCGGTACGTTGGCAAACTACACGGGAATGAAGGATAAAGGCGCGAGCGACGTGGCTCGGACGGGTCAGCGACTGGTGATCGGTCCGTGGTCTCACGGGACAGACCTAGCGAGCGTCGCCGGCGAAGTCAATTTCGGGGCTCAAGCGGCCGGTGACGCCGTCGGAATACAGACCGAGATACTGAGATACCACGACTATTGGCTCCGAGGCGAGGACAAGGGCGTTAGCGATGAGAAGCCCGTACGCATTTTTGTCATGGGCGAGAATGTGTGGCGGGCGGAGGATGAGTGGCCACTGAAGAGAGCCGAAAGCACTGACTACTACCTGCACAGCCGGGGCAAAGCCAACACGCTGAACGGCGACGGATGGCTCACGCGAGAAGAGCCCGGCCAAGAAGCCCCCGACGTCTACGCGTACAACCCGATCGATCCCGTGCCGACGCGCGGCGGGCCGCTAGCCGCTGACGACGGTTTCCTGCCGCCTGGAGCGTTCGACCAGCGTCCGGTAGAGGCGCGCTCGGACGTTCTGGTCTATACGACGCCCCGTCTCGAACAGTACGTCGAGGTAACCGGGCCAATCACCGTGACGCTATACGCCTCGACCTCTGGCAAAGACACGGACTTCACCGCAAAGGTGGTCGACGTCAGTCCGGATGGGTACGCGAGGAACCTGACCGAAGGCATCGTCAGGGCAAGGTACAGGAACCCGAAGGGACCGGCGGAACTGGTAGATCCGGGGACCGCCTACGAATACAAGATCGACCTGTGGGCGACTAGCAACCTGTTCAAGATGGGCCACCGAATAAGGCTTGAGATATCGAGCAGCAACTTCCCGAGGTTCGATCGGAACGCGAACACCGGTGAGCCGATAGGGTCGGACATCAGCCTGGTGCCGGCCCTGCAGACCATCTATCACACGGCCGAGTACCCGTCACACGTTACGCTGCCCGTCGTGCCGCGAGACTGAAAGTGATCCTGTCGGCTAGGCCCGCGCCTTGGAGATTGGGATTGTCCTCATTCCTATTCCGGGCTCAATGGCGAAGCTAATGATGCTGCCGATAGAGAGCTCCGCCCCTTTGATCTTGGCGATCTCCATCGTCTTCACAAGTTCCGAAGCGCCCGGTTCCACGAGGACCCTCAGATGCGCATCGCAGACCGATCTGACGCGGGTGAGGATCCGCTCTTCGAAGGCGTGGGAGTGGGCCGTACAGATGATTGCCCTGCCGCCGTCGCACAGCTTTTTGCACCCAGAGAAGAACGCAAGTACCTGCTCGTCTGTCGATCTGGTCAAGAGCATGCTTAGGGAGTCAAGCACCACGACACTGTACTGCGGCATGCTCTCTATGTGGGCATTAAGAGCTTCGTATGCCTTCTCTGGCTCGTCCTGAGCTTGTCGAAGGACAAATGTAGACGGCAAGACCATTTTTTTGTGCAAAGCCCGACACTGCAGACCATGGAGAACCTCTGATGGCCGACAGCCTCAAACTTGCTGTGATCGGGATGGGGCATCGCGCTTCGTCGCTGATAGCCCACTTCCGGCAACTCGCAGCGGGATTCCAGCTGGTTGCCGTCGCCGACGTTGACATCAACACCGCGCGGGAGAGGACAAAGGCTGCCGGCATCGACGACAGCCTGGTGCGTTTTTTCGCCAACGAGAACGAACTCTTCGAGCATTCGCTGGAGTTTGACGGCATCGTTATCGCCTCTAACTGCAACGTCCACACGCCGTTGGCCGTCAAAGTCGCCTCGACGGGGCTCCCGGTTTTTCTCGAAAAACCGGTTTCGGTCTCCTACGAACAGGCGGCGCAACTGCGAAACGCCTACCGTGGCCGTGAGAAGTCGGTCGTGGTCTCGTTCCCCCTGAGACGCACTCCCCTGTTCGAATCCGCAATGGAGGTAGTGGAGTCCGGCATACTCGGCACGGTCAATCAGGTCCAGGCGGTCAACAACGTCCCATACGGCTGGGTGTACTACAGCAGGACTTCCTATCGAGAGTACTCGAAGACACTGGGTCTCTGGCTACAGAAAGCGTCGCACGACTTCGACTATCTCAATCAGGTCCTCGGCCGTCCGAAGGCCGTCACCGCAATGATGTCCAGGACAGTGTATGGCGGCGACATGCCTCACGACCTATGGTGCTCGGCGTGCGAGCTGTCCGATTCGTGCCTCGAGAGTCCGTCGAGCATGGAGCGGACCGGGAACATTCGCGGCGCGTCCGAGGGCGACCATCTCTGCGTCTTTGGCTCGGAGATCCTGCACCAGGACGCGGGCTCGGCCATCGTTCAGTACGAACAGGGAGCGCACGCGGCTTACAGCCAGAACTTCGTTTCACGCAGGGGCGCGGCGAGGAGAGGCGCCGTGATCACCGGCTACAAGGCTACGCTTTCCTTCGACTGGTACAAGAACGCATTGACGGTGATCCATCACCACAGCGATCGAGTTGATCACGTCGAAATCGAGCGGGGCAGCGAGCATATGGGCGGAGATGAGGCACTGGTGAGGAATTTCGCCGACGTGTGCCTGGGCCGCGACGAGTCCCGCTCCGACCTGACCGCCGGCCTCGTCAGCGTCGCGATGTGCCTGGCCGCGCGAGAGTCGGCCCACCGGATGGCGTGGATGCCCGTCCCGAACGTCGAATCGGGGGATTTCCCTTACGGACCGGCGACGCTCCCATCGACGCGCTCGAACCTTGAACCGATACCGAGTCTATCGTGAACGTTCGTTGCGGCTTGGACCACATTCTGTCGGGCCAACACGATCTTTGTTGCGCAACGGCCATCGCCTGATTGGCCGGACGTACGGCAAGACTCTGGTCAACTGGCGATATGGGTAGCTACAGACGGCCCGCTACTCCGACTCCTTGTCGCGAGGCCGCCTGAGACCGCGCCAACCTCGACGCTGGCTCCCATCGCTTCCGTTACCGCTGCTGCTGTTTTTACCACCGTTCTGGGGCGCGGCCCTGGCTGGGGCCCGCTTTCGGCTCCAGAGGTCCGAGAAGTAGTCGGGAGTAAACAGCTCGCGGTCGTCCGCCACGTTTGCCAGCTCCCACGACAGGTTCGATGGAAACGCCGCTATTTCGACGTGTTTGCCCATGTTTTTTACCGCCTGCACGGCGTAGGCGAAGTCGCCGTCACCCGTGACGAGCACGGCGACGTCATAGCGGTCTTCCCAGGCCATGCGGAGAAGGTCCGTTGCCACCATGATGTCGATGCCCTTCTCGACCGCCGTGTCGCCGCGTATCTTGGACCCGCCCAGACGGACGTCGAGGTACGGAGTAGTGTAAAGAGCGGTCAAGAATTTCTGCTGGTCCTGGTACGCCTGAGGGTTACGGTCGAAGTCCCTGAGAACGTTGTAGTAGTAGGTCCGATACAGGATGCGGTCTTTGCAGAGCTTGGACGAGAATGCCGCGAAGTCGAGATCGAATCGCTTACAGTTTTCTTCCAGGCTATGGTACAGATTGCTGCCATCGATAAACACCGCCACTCTGACCGACGGTTGACCGCCGGCGTGAAGTCCGTTTTCGGAAGTCATAATGCTATCAGTATAGCTACCTCTTTCTTATGCGTTCCCCTTCATGGTAACACTCAGCTTTGCGCCTCACGTCATGGATGCGATCCCAAGGTCTCCTTCCAACTCCCACAGCGAGAGGTCGATGGCGTGCACGATCTCGTCGACTTCTTCGCGGGTGATGCACAAGGGCGGCCCGACGTTCACGATACCGCTGTAAGAGCGGAGAATGAGGCCGTGAGCCTTGAATCGCTCGTTCAACTGGTCTGACACCTTGACGTAGGGGGCGAAAGTTGCCTTGGTCTTCCGGTCTCGCACCATTTCGAAGGCCAGAAGAAGCCCGATGCCTCTGACATCACCGACGATGGGGTGGTCGGTCATCAGCCCAACGAGTTGCTCCTTGAAGTATGCTCCCACCTCTGCCGAGGCCTGCACGAGGCCCTCTTCCTCGAGGATCTCCATGTTCTTGAGCGCTGCTGCTGCGGCTACCGGATGGCCAGCCGTCGTGAAGACATGTCGGAAAAAGTTTCCTTCACCCGCAAAGTGTTGAGCAACCTCCTCCGTCGCGATTGCCGCTCCCAGAGGGAGGTAGCTGCTCACTATGCCTTTGGCGACCGTCATAATGTCGGGCACGACGTCCCAGTGCTCGACTCCGAACATCCTGCCGGTGCGCCCAAAGCCAGTGATCACCTCGTCTGCGATGAGGAGCACGCCGTATTCGTTGCAGATCTCGCGCAGCATAGGCCAGTATTCGTCTCCCGGCACCACTGCACCCTGACCCATGGCCACGGGCTCCGCGATGACGGCTGCGACCGTTTCTGGACCGTGGAACCGGATGGTCTCGTCGATCGCGCGGACGCAGCGGACGGCACACTCCGACGCTGTCTCTCCGCCGAGCTCGCACCGGTACGGGTTGGGCTGAGGCGCGTACAGCACTCCGGGAGGCGGGGGCTCGTAGTCGGCGCGGGAGGCACCGGGCGTCGAGCCCAGCCAAAGAACCCCTGCCGTGGCACCGTGGTAAGAGCCTCGGCGGCTGACTACTTTGTACCGGCCAGGGTCGCCTCGCCGTCGGTGATAGGCCCTGGCAATCTTGATCGCCGTTTCGTTGGCTTCAGATCCGCTATTTACGGGGAAAACTCTCGAAAGGGACCCGGGTGTGATGGCGGCGAGCTTCTCCGCAAGCTGGACGGTCGCGGATGTCGTGGCCGTTTGAGGGAAGTAGGCGAGCCGCCGCATCTGCTCGTAAGCGGCATCCGCGATCTCGGTGCGCCCGTATCCGACGTTCATCGATACGTAGCCGCCGTTCACGTCGATCCACGAGCGTCCGTCAGAGTCGGTGATCCTGATACCATTGCCCTCGACAGCGATCAGCGGACCACCCTGTTCGGCAGTCTCCGTCCAGTCGGCGTTGTGCATCCACAAATGCCGATTCGCGAGGTCTTTTAGCTGTCGCGCGTCGGGCCCAATGACCATCGGGGCGCCCTCCAAATCACCTTGGCCGGGCCCAGTGTATGGCGGCTGCACATCTGCGCTCAAGCGGCACTCGGAGCCGATCCGCGCTATTTTCCTGGTGGCGTAAAGCGGCATGAATCGGCCGCAAAAAGTGCGAGCCGCTCCCCCCGAGCGCGCCTCTAGCTCCGTTACATACGCTCTTCGTTCTGCTACTCTATAGGCCTCACGAAACAGCTGGTACATGGCCGTCGACCGGCGGTGTTACCACTCGGCGGCAGCCTCCTATGCGGGTCAGGCGCGCCCGCCCCTGAGGAGAGTAAGGATGATCCAGCAAGCGATCGAGACTCTGGTGTCCGGAGGCTCGTTATCGACCGAGGAGGCGGCCGACGCCATGAACGAGATCATGGGCGGCGACGCGACTCCGGCGCAGTTCGGCGCGTTCGTCACCGCACTCCGGATGAAGGGGGAGACCGCTGATGAAATCGCGGGAATGGCTCGCGTTATGCGGGAGAAGTCCCTGCACGTCGACATAGCAGGCCCGGTTGTCGATACGTGCGGGACCGGCGGCGACGGGTCAGGGACATTCAACATCTCGACCGCCGCGGGACTCGTTGTAGCAGGAGCGGGCGTGAAGGTCGCCAAGCACGGCAACCGCGCGATGTCGGGCGCCTGCGGCAGCGCCGATGTCCTCGAGACGCTGGGAGTGAAGATCAATCTCAGTCCCGAGGGCGTCCGGCGGTGCCTTGAAGATGTGGGATTCGGGTTCATGTTCGCCCAGGTATTTCACCCATCGATGCGCTTCGCGGCCGCCCCTCGACGCGAGATCGGTATCAGGACCGTTTTCAACATCCTCGGGCCGCTCACGAATCCGGCCGGAGCCAACTCCCAGCTGATCGGAGTCGCGAGTCCCGACATCGGCGAGATGTTGGCCTCAGTGCTGGAAATGCTAGGTAGCGCCCATGCGCTGGTCGTCCACGGCCGCGACGGCCTGGACGAGATCAGTCTCAGCGAGGCGACCGCGGTCTGGGAGCTCAAGGACGGCACAATAACGTCGTATTCGGTCACACCGGAAGAGCTGGGATTCGAGAGAGCACTTAGAAGCGACCTCAAGATAAGTAGTCCTCAGGAGGGCGCGGAGATGGTCCGCGACGTGCTTCTGGGCGCCGCCGGCCCCACGCGCAACGTGGTACTGGTGAACGCAGCCGGTGCTCTTGTGGCCGCCGATAGAGCCAAATCGATCAAAGACGGCGTCGCTATTGCCGCCGACTCCATCGACAGCGATGCCGCCATCGGCAAACTGGAGGCGCTGATCGATCTGAGCCAGAGGCTCGAGTAGCGCTTGTCGTGAGCCAACATAAGGTGCCTGCTTGACGACACAAGACACGCCCGACATTCTCAAGAAGATCGTGGAGGTGAAGCGCCGCGAGGTCGAACGTCTCAAGGTCGAAGCACCGCTACGAAACCTGGAGGGCCGCATCGAGCGGCAGGTCGCGCCTCTGAATTTAGCCGGCTCGCTCATGGGGGACTCCGTCCGGATCATCGCCGAGGTGAAGAAAGCGTCCCCGGCCAAGGGCCTTCTCCGCTCCGACTTCAACCCACGCTCCCTGGCGACCGTCTACGCTGACAATGGCGCCGCGGCCGTCTCTGTGTTGACCAACGCCGACCACTTTCAGGGAAGCATCGCTCACCTGGAGTCCGTGCACAAAGCCGTCAACGCTCGTGGAGTCCCGGTGCTGCGGAAGGAATTCATTTTCGACCCATACCAGGTCTACGAGGCTCGGGCCTATGGCGCTGATGCCATTTTGCTCATCGTTTCCATGCTGCCCGCGCCGAAGCTCACGGAGCTTCTGAATTTGGCCACCCAGTTGTGGATGCAATGCCTTGTCGAGATCCACGACGAAGATGAACTCGACATCGCGCTGGAAACCGGCGCAGAGATCATCGGAATCAATAACCGGGACCTGCGCACCTTCAAAACCGACCTCGAGGTAACCGAACGTCTGGCGTCCACGGTGCCAGAGGGCAAGATCATCGTGAGCGAGAGCGGCATCAGCCAGCGCGAA
>CAUZJF010000052.1:0-10482 GCA_963579975.1 Dehalococcoidia bacterium | reverse complement strand
GGTAGCGAGCTATATGCAGCTCATCGACCGCCGGTACCGAGGAAAGCTCGATGATCAGGCCGACGAATTCATAGAGTTCGCCGTCGATGGCGCACGTCGAATGCAGCAGCTAATCGCCGACCTGTTGGAATTCTCACGTGTAGGCACGCACGGACAGGAGCTCGAGCCGGTCGATTCTCAGAAACTTTTCGACGAGGCAATCTCGAACCTGAAAGTGACGATAGAGGAAAGCGGCGCCACGGTCACTCACGACGAACTGGCCGCCATGATGGCCGACCCGCGGCAGCTCTGCAGGGTCTTTCAAAATCTGATCGGCAACGCCATAAAATATCGAAGCGAACGAACCCCTGAAGTCCATGTCGGGGCCGTCAAGGACGGCGACGAATGGGTCTTCTCAGTGCGGGACAACGGCATTGGCATAGGCCCTGAGTACCACGAGCGTATCTTCCGTATCTTCGAGCGCCTCCATGCACCGACCAAGTACTCTGGGACCGGCATAGGGCTCGCGATATGCAAGAAGATAGTCGAGCGCCACGGCGGCCGCATCTGGGTCGAGTCGGAGCCGTGCAGCTATACGGTCTTCTTCTTCACCATACCTGCGGCAGATACCTCTGTCTGAGGAGCATCGCAGCATTCATCGTCACGATCGGCGCTACCAGCGCCGGTATTCGTCAAGGGACCTTTCCCATCGCGCCGTGGAGTCCTGCAGTCCGCCCGGCCTGTTCTGGACCCTCCAGATGCACTTGAACTCCTGAATAATCAGCTCGCACTCCTCCGCCAGCGCCGCGATCTCGTCGACCAGGTGCTGTTGGAGCGGAAGCCGGTGCTGGCGCTTCCTATGCCTTCCCTGAATTGTCTTGAGACGAAAACAGAGTGTCGGATGATGGCCACCAAAAGCAACGAATGCCCGAACTGCGCAGCCCCCACGCTACAGAAGCGTCACACTGGACCTGCGGCCGCTGGGTGTCGCCTGCCCCAACTGCGGGACCACCTTGGTGAGTGTGAGCTTTGCCAAATTGCCACCGCTCGGATTTCTTATGGTCGCCCTGGACCTCGCCGTTGGCCTCGGCTTCGGCGCCAACATAACCGTGCTCTCACGTGAGTGGACCATCGCGTCGAGGCTGATCGTTCTCGCACTTTCGCTTCTTGGAGGAGTGATCGTGTTCGTATTCAGCACGGAATCTGATTCCACGCCACAACCACGACGACTAGTCGTTTCTCCTCGTCTCGCCTCGCCACCGGCGCCGTTTCTGAAACCCCGCTTGCCGAGCGACAGACCTTTGGCTCAGGACTTTTTTAGGTTAAAATAGATTTTATCCGTGTCCCCCGAAGTTCAATCGTCGAGAGTTAGCTTTGCCTACTAGCCGCTTCTCACTCCAACTGTATTTCTTTGCCCTCGTCGGGGTCGTCGGCATCCTGACTACACAGGGTGTCGTCATCGCGTTCGGCCTGATGGGCCTCATCGCGACCGGCGTGGCCTGGTTCTGGAACCGGGTGGCTCTGGAGGAGCTGGACTACGAAAGGATTTTCAGCCAGAGTCGGACCTTCGCAGGCGAGGAACTCGGAATGACGACGACCCTGACCAACAAGAAGTTGGTACCTCTGCCCTGGGTCAAGATCACAGACGTTGTGCCAAAGCAGCTCGATCTGATCAGGGGCGACGGCGACATAGACAAACGCATTATCCTGACCCAGACCCTCCGCCAATCGACGTCCATCGCCTGGTACGAGAGGGTATCCTGGGACTACCGTATGCAGTGCACGAGCCGAGGTCTATTCCGGCTGGGACCTGCCCAGCTGGAGAGCGGAGACCCCTTCGGCTTTCTGGGAAACCGGTTGAGATCCTTCGACACAGAAGATGTTCTTGTCTACCCGAGGGTCGTACCCCTGGAGGAGTTGGGGATCCCACCCGGCCGGCCCCTCGGCGAGGTCCGGTCCGGATTGCGAATCTATCAGGACCCCTCGAGGCCCTCGGGAATCCGGGACTACCAGCTCGGAGACCCTCTCAAGACCGTCGACTGGAAGACGACGGCACGGATGCAGAAGCTCCAGGTCCGTACATACGAGCCCAGCTCCCACACTACGGTTATCCTCGTCGTGGCTGTCGATACGACCTCTCCACACTGGGCGACCTACGCGCCCTCCATCCTCGAACGGATCGTCGTGGCAGCCGCCTCGCTGGCCAGCTATTCGGCGGACAAAGAGTACATGCTGGGGCTCTTTACCAACGACATGCCCGTCGTCGGCCATAGCCCCCTGTCCGTCCCCACCGGCCGCGGACCGGAGCAGCTCGGTGCAGTCCTTGCGGCTCTCGCAACAGTCCGGTCCTTCGCCATCGCGCCGATGTACACCATGTTGCCGGAGCACGCCCGAAGGTTCCCGCTGGGAGCGACTCTTGTCGTGGCGACGGCGTTCCTTCCGGTGGAATTCGTCGCGACCTTGTCCGACCTCAAGAAGAGAGGGTTCAAGATCGTGGTGCTATACGTCGGTGAAGAGGAATGCCCGGACCTCGGCGAGGGCGTCGTAGTCCACAAGCTTTACCGGTATTTGGTCGACCTAGAGAAGTCGAGTGAAACTGCCGCAGACATTGAAGAACCGACTGAAGCTGTCGCGGGATAAGGCCGTCCTTGGGGCGATAGTCCTGGCGGAGAGCACCTGGCTCTACGCCGGATTCGCTATCATCGGCGCCTTGTTGCAAAAGCAAGGTAGCCCGTTGGGTTGGCTTGCCGTGCTGCTGATCCTTGCCTTAGGCGTAATTGCCGCCCGCCTCATTCCGACTGACGTAGCCGCCATTGAGTCTCTCTACCTCGGCGTGACCGTGCTCGGTGCCATGTTCATGTACACCGTAGTGGCCACCCAGGTGCAGCCCGGCGGCGAATTCGGCTTCGATATCGGTTGGGTCGGCAAGGTGATCTCATCGTCCGAGCCCGATCCGTACGCGTTCAGGGCCGTTGCAGGGGTACTAATCGGTGTTGCGGTGTGGGTCCGGGGGATAACCATCGCGATCGCAGCAAACCCATCGCGAAGCCTCGGCATAAGCTTCAGCCTCGGCATTGTGGTGCTCGCCGTTGCCCTGATGCTCGATTCCGCGCTGGAATACGACCTCGGCGTCGCTTCGTTGATATTCATATTCTTCGGCGCCGGGCTGGCAGGTCTCACCGCGGGAAGTCTACGTTCGAGCAGATCGGTCAAAGCAAAAGCGTGGCCTCGAATCATCGGCGGCATGGTCATCGCCCTAACACTCATCGGCGCGATATTCACTGTGGTGTCGAGAGACATACTGTCCTACGTCACCAACCCGATCACAACCGTGCTCGGCTTCGTGTTAAAAGGCGCCCTCGTGATAGCGCTCGCGCCCGTGGCTCTGGCGATGAGTCTCATCTTCGGAGGGGTCGAGGACCTCTTCGGGAGAGAGTTTAACCCGGATCTTTCACAAGGCGGTATTGTAGCCACTACATCGCCTCCCGACCTCCGGCTCGCAGAGCTGCCGGTATTGGAGATCGCAACCACGACCGGAGAGGAAGCGCCACAACCGTCCCCCGGCCTCGGAATCGACTTCACCGAGATCCTGAAATGGGCCTCCCTCACGTTCCTGGCGGTCGGCGCACTGGTGATCATGTTCGTGGCGCTTCGCAAAATAGTGGGCCGCGAACGCGACGCGGGACAGGCCCTCCGAGAATCGATTGACAGCGACGCCGATTACGCCTCGGACTTCGGCAACCTTTTGTGGAACCTCCTTCCCGACCGCTTCAGAGGGCGCAAACGTAAGGGGATGCAGCCGCCCGACGGGCCTCCAGGGATCGTCGAAGTATTCCAGATATACTATCGGCTGCTCAAGATGGCGGAGCAGAAGGGGCAGGCCAGGTCGAACCATCAGACCACGGTTGAGTTCCGAAGGCCTCTGGCGACAGTTGTGAGCCCCGATCTCGCCAGGCTCGCCACATACTGCTTCGACCGAGCCTGCTACGGGTATCACCCCGCCACCGACGAGCAGCTGGGGCAACTGCGACTGGCCCTCGAACGCCCAAACTCCTAAATAGACCGTCTTTCCCACGGCCAGGACGACGACGCTTGGCCAGACGAGTAGAACGACAGGCATGAAGGTCCACCTGGTCGACGGTACCTACGAGCTGTTCCGAGCCTACTATGGCGCCCCGCCCGCGGTCGCGCCCGATGGCAGGCCTGTCGGCGCCGTGCGTGGGCTCGTCAACACGCTCCTTCTGCTACTGCGAGAATACGACGTTACTCACGTCGCGTGCGCCTTCGATCACGTCATCGAGTCCTTTCGTAACGACATGTTCGCCGGTTACAAGACCGGCGCCGGAGTTCCCGAAGACCTGTTCGCCCAGTTTGAACTGGCGGAGGCCGCGGCTGCGTCCCTCGGTCTCGTGGTGTGGCCGATGGTCGAGTTCGAGGCCGACGACGCCATCGCGACTGCGGTTCAAAGATGGCAGGACTCGCCCGACGTAGACCAGGTGGTCATCTGCTCACCCGACAAAGACCTGACTCAGATGGTCGTCGGCGACAAGCTCGTCTGCCTCGACCGACGGCAGCAGATCACCCTCGACGAGGCGGGCGTTGTCGAGAAATTCGGCGTCCTACCTCGGTCTATCCCCGACTACCTGGCCCTCGTCGGAGACTCGGCCGACGGCATTCCAGGCGTTCCGCGATGGGGCGCCAAGTCCGCCTCGCAGGTCCTGGCACGATACATTCGGATCGAGGACATCCCCGAGAACCCCCTGATTTGGGACGTAAGTCCTCGCGGAGCCAAGACCATGGCTGCCAGCTTGAAGGAGCACCACACCGACGCTCTGCTCTACAAGGAGCTCGCCAAACTCCGAACGGACGTCCCGCTGCAGGAGTCCCTGGCCGACCTCGAGTGGCTTGGCGCGCCCCGCGCCGATTTCGTCAGGATGTGTGAGGAGTTGGGGCTGGAGCGGCTCAGAGAGCTCCCGCACCGCTGGGCCGGGGAGTAAGGCGGCCTGAAGTCGGCGCCTCGGACCGACCAGACATCACCTGTGACAGCATGCAAGCCCGATAGTCAGCGTTGGCGTCAAGGCCATTGACACCGCCGGTGGGAGGCATGCAATGTGAACAGGAATTCTCCCCACCGTTCACTCCTCCTGCGGGAGGGGGAACTGGTGGGGCTTATTTTTTGGTTCAGTTTGCCGGACGATCAGCGGGTAATAGTCTTCATTGATGCCCGGACCGTCTACCATGGGGCACGCAGTGCTTTCTTCAGCAAAGATGACTATCACGTCCACGTACAGTTTCACCCGTTGGCCCTAGGCCGACTACTCGTCCAACGAGGAAACCCTGGAATATCACGCGCATTTAGAAGAAGTCCGCGTCGACACCGGCCGGCCTGACGCAACGAAATCTCCCATGGTGTATTCAGCGCATATGAGGCAGACGGCTGGTTGGCAATCGAAGGGAGTCACAGTAATCGCCCGTCCCCTCCGCTATCCCAAGAATTGGCCCCATGAAAAGGAAATTAATGTGCTACTTGCCATCGATTTCTGCACGCTTGCCAGCAAATACGACGTTGGCATTATGTTCTCTGCGGACACCGATCTGAGCCCTGCCCTCGAGTATGTCGCCAAGTCCCACCATCCGTTCATGAAAGTCGAGGTCGCCGGTTGGCGTAGTGACTGGCACAGACTACGCCTTGGGGTCCCAGGTGCGTCTGTTTGGTGCCATTGGCTGTCCCGCGCCGATCATGACCAAGTAGCCGATACTGCGGACTACACCGTGTGAAAACGAAGGACACTCAAGATGGGCACCTTCTTCACACCCCATGCTTTGCCAGAAGCTCTCGCAGATACGTGGTGGCCATTCGGACCGCGTCGGGTGTGCTGGCCTTCGTGTCGTGCCGCAGCTCGAAGACCATCGAAATGGCTCCGTTGTAGCCTGCTTCCTTCAGAATCCGAATAATGCGATCGTAGTCGATCCACTCCTCGTGGCCGCCGTCTATCCGGTAGATTTTGGCGCGGACGCACGAGGCATAAGGTGCAACGCGCTCCATGTAGGAGTAAATGTCCACGTCGGGATCGACCTCACCTATAGGGTTGCCACCCGGTGACCCCATCCACTGCCCGCAGTCCATGATGTAGACGAAGTTCTCTCGGTCGACCTCCGAAATCATCCGGATCACGTCATCAGCGGTGCATATTGCGGCGCCGCTGTCGTGGTTCTGGACCCCAACCAGCATACCCTTCTCGGTCGCGTAGTCGCAGATCTGCTGAAGGCGTCCGATCATGCCGGGCCAGTACTCTTCGATCAACTCGCCTTCGGACGTCCTGGCGATTGGAGGCCCACCGATGCGGAGCCGCGTCATCGGAGCGCCGATAGCGAGAGCGCCGTCGACCTCTCGGCACGCCATCTCGACCGTCATCCGTCCGGGCTGGACCTCATGGCCGTATAGCCCGCCGCCTCGCCCGATATAGCCTACGGGCATGCCGTACCTGTGAGACAGCCGCTTGAGACCAAACAGCTCTTCGTGGTCCAAGGACACGTTGAACAAGTGGAAATCGATCGTGTCCAACCGCAGCTCGTGAGCGAATTTCACGAACTCCTCGACCGAGACGAGGTCGTCGCGGTCACGGTCCCTCTGTCGGATCGCCGGGTCGACGAGGCAGCCGAGCTTGATCATCTGAGTGCAGCCTCATAGTCTGGATTGTCCCGGGAGTATACACCTCTCCGACACGCAACAAGAAGGGCTGGTCCACGATGGGCCAGCCCTTCTTTCCCTGATGTCCTCTGCCGCGCTATGCCTTAGCAAACTCCGCCTTCTCTCGAGGCAGCTCGCGTATGCGCTCCACCTGGAACCGAAGGACTTGGACGATCGTCGCAAGGCCAAGGGCAATGGCAATGGCAATGGCAATGGCAATGGCAATGGCAATGGACGTGAGATAAACGGCGACGCTGAACCGCCGCAACCCCTCGATCCACGTTGACCACGCCTCGACCGTTTCTATCGTGCCCGTGGTGTCGCCCACAATACCGCAGCCGCTGGTGTTCTGGACCAGGTTGTGGCCTTGAGAAGTCAACTCGGCGCTGGCCCCGCCGGAGCAGTCGGGGGCCTGCCCGCCGCTATCTATGTTCCCGGCCACGATCGAGTTCCGAAAGTAGAGGGTACCAACGTCCGCTTGCCGATAGATGCCTCCGCCGTCACCGGTCCCGTTGGCGTCGCTATCCGCGGTGTTGCCGGTCACGCTCTCGAGTTCCACGGCCAGCGTGCTGAAGGACCCGATCAGCGCGATTCCACCGCCGTTGGTAGCCGCCGAATTACCACTGACCGTGGAGTTGGTCAGCGTCACAGGGCCTAGGTTGCCGAAGATGCCTCCTGAGCACCCCGTCGAGTGGTTCCCAGTCACGACCACGTCCGTCAGGTTCAGCGTGTGAGAGGAATTGACGTGAATGCCTGCCCCACACCCGAAGCCTTGAGCGCGTCCATTTCGAATGGTCACACCCGTGATGTCCACCATGATGATCGTAACCCCTGCCAAGTCGATCACCCTATCCTGGGCGTTGCCGTCGATTATCGTTGTACCAGAACCGGCCCCGGTGATGGCCACGCCGTCGAAGATGGCCAGCGCGCCCGAAGTCAGGACGTAGGTACCCGCTGGAACAGTGATCGCGTCAGCCCCGACGGCTGCGTTCGCCGCCAGTACAGCTTCGCGGAGCGAGCAGTCGCCATCACAGGTGCCGTCGTTGGTGTCAGCGGTCTTGGTAACCGTGAAGGTTGCCGCCTCGGCAAGAGGAGCTCGGATCCCAAACTAACGCGGAGACAGTCAGTGCCTTTTGCGCCTACCAGCGAGACTTGGAAGAGCCGTCCCATCGCCCGCCGTCGGAGGTTCTTGACTAGCGGGGGATACGCGACGTCGCTCAATGCCATCGGCTATGTCCTTAAGAGTGGCTAATCGCCCGGATTATACGCCGGCACTTGTTCGTGTCAACGCCGTACCGGCCTCCAGTCACCTTCAAGCCACCGCAAAGGGCCAACTACGATGTGATCACAGCCACCGCAACCGCTTCGATCTGTCCTTCTCAGACGTGAACACCGGCAGGTTCTCGTCGTAAAGAGCCCTTTCGACAAGCTGTACGAACATCTGCCGGTCCCGTCCGCTAACCACAGCCTGCTCGTGCGCCTCCATCAACCCCACCGGATAACCACGGCCTCGCTCGCACTGATCTACCACCAGGGTGTGGACCAGCCCGAGCAACGCCTCGTTCTCGACGACCCACGACGGAACCTCGACCCGACATATCTCCGCCCCAACATTGACGTAGAAGAAGCAGATACGCTGCCCCCTGTAGTGGTCCTCCACGAAGGACGATGACGTCATGAACAGCCCCGAGCGCTCGCCCGGCTGCAGCAATCGACCGTAGATTTCTCTGTCGAGGACCCCGTCGACGCACCGGTCGCAGGACTGGCGTCCGAGGCTGGCCGATCCGCAAGGACCGTCCGCCAGCTCACACACCGTGGGGCGCAGAGCGTTGACCACCTCGAAGTGGCGGGGCAGGCTGATGTGGCTCGCCACCGCGACCGGCCGGGCCTCCGAGATCTCTCTCAGGTCTTCCAACGCGGCCGCGAAGCCGTCGTCTACCAGCTCTTGGCGAACGAAATCGTCGTAGCCCCGGCCGACCAGGCCAAGCATCAGCAGCGAGCCGTCCATCAGGGCCAGCGTCGGTGTCTCCTCGGGCAGCTTCGACACGACGTCGACGAGACCGCGAATCTCCTCCACCGTCCGTTTCGCCCCGAGCACCGCACCCTCGATAGCCTGCTCGCGGTAAGTCGCGGGGTCCCGGATAACGAGCTCGTCGCTTTGGGCGTACAGACGCGGCCGGCTAGACAGGTCGGCGTCGGGCCGCGACCCGTAGGTCAGTACCGACACTCCGGTGTTGATCAGGAAGCAGCGAGCGGCCAGGTGGCGGTCGGCGTCGATCTGCGAGCCGTCGACGGACGCCACGGTGAAATCGGCGGGCAACTCGGACGGCGGAAAAGCGGAGCCCGGCGGCTCCAGCACCACCGGGACCGCCCAGCCGAACCCGTCCGACTCGCCGGAGGAACCTTCGCCGTCCTGAGTTTGGAAATCCTCGATCCCACGCAGCGCCGACAGAATCCGCCGCTCCTGGTCGCTCTGGCGCGCCTTGAGCTCCGAAGCCATCCCGTCGATCTGCCCGGCCGTATCGGTGAGATTCAGCGCCATGAGGTCACCAGGTGCCCACCCGACAGTGATTCACATGCGGTCCGCCTCGCCTGGTCCAAAGTAGCGATGACCTCCGGGCGGGGGTAGCCACATGAATCAAAGCCAGGACCGAAACCCGGGCCGGGGTCACTCTATAAACCAATCTGTAAGGCCGGACGAGCAACTCGCGTCCGGCCTCGTCGCCAAATTCGGGGACTACCTGACCTCGTTCAGCGTGTTCCGAAAGCGAGGCAGCAGCAGCCTTGACCTTCTGCACAAACGCGGAAGCGTAGGCACCTGAGTCTCTCGCTATGTAGTCAGCGGCAGATTCCAGATCGTTCCACGCGGAGTCCGTCCATACTACTTCTCGAGCCATCGAATCATCCGTTGCTCGGCTTCAGCCTGCGAGATGACCTTCCCCTCCGCCTCAGCGTCCAGACCAATCTGAATCTTCTGACGGACGTAGATCTGGTACTGGATGTCCTCAAGCGACGCATTCTCGGGGAGCTGATCCAGCAACTCTCGTACTTCTTCTTTGCCTGTCTTCATGGATACCTCCAACACTCGATTCTACCGCGTCCGCTACCCAACTCGCAGCGAGACCGGTCGGCGTTTCGAAGTCGTAAATACGACCGAACCGCGCACCACAACTCGTTTTCGGTGGAGGTGTAAATACCGTCACTGGGACCAAACCTTTTACAGCATCTCTAGCCGGTCGCCTTCGATCTCGATCGTGTGGCCACGGAAGCTGATCGCCGATTTTGATGAGCGGTGTAGCTCCCGGTAGACCTGGTCCATGCGCTTCGACAGCTCCAAGGCGTCCGGCTCCGGGGGCCGCAACGCCGGCCTGCCCCACAATCCCGGCTGGGGCAGGCCGCGGATGAACTCGCCGAGCTCGTCCATGAAAGCGCCGAACACCGTCGAAGACAATTCGGTGTGAAGTCCTCCTCCGTCCGCGTCCATGAAGACCAGGTGAAGGATCAGATCATCCCCACCTTCGAGCTGGCATATCACGAGGACCGGCTGCGGTAGCTGATCGAATCGGTCGCGGCCATCCTCAACGCTCCGAGCGACCTCTCTGATCGCCGCCTGCAGTACCCGCAGTAGCGACGACAAATACGAGACGCTTAGCGTGCTAAAATCGAGCCTGACCGCGAGAACGCCGTCGGAGGGTCCGCATCTATCGCCTTTGGACATCGTGGTTTCAGTCTCTCTTGGGTCTCGAACAGGGCCGGCGAGCCTACCGTATCACCCTCGCGTCCCCGACACGACTGGTCAGCTTCTGCTGGTC
>CAUZJF010000051.1:0-10650 GCA_963579975.1 Dehalococcoidia bacterium | reverse complement strand
CCATGTCCACAACAATCGTGGCAGCTACGCCCCCTTCGAACGGCGTCAGGGAAGCTTCGTCCGTGTCGTCCGACGTCCTCAATCTCGGCCTATTGACGTGGCGTCAGTTCGGTGGCCTTCCAACAAAAGCGACCGGCAATCGTCACCTGAACAGACGATTGTGTGGGGCGGGAATCGTGCTCAATGAGTCGCGCGGGGCCGCAGCGGCTCTCGCCGGCCTGGCCGCAGCTAACGTTGGTCTGCGAGATGGATCGACCGCGGCGGGTTGCTGAAGACGTGACCGTCAAACTGGACCGAGTCTCTCTCGGCGTCCATGTCTTGGAAACTCTTAACTTTGGACCCCGGCACAAGGCGTAGTTGGGTCGAACACTCGGATCAAGCGCACCGGAGCACCTGAAAAACGGCTTCGCCGGGCCACGAAGCGCAGCCCACGCAACGAGTCTTCGCTCAGGCGGAAAGTAGACGAAATATGCTGTTTAGTGTCAGCCGGTATTTCCCCGACCTGACGTCCTCGGCGGTAGTTCCACACCGCCCTGAAGGCTATCACGACAATGCCAGCTACCAGTACGATGAGTCCGGCGATCACATAACCGGCTCCCAACGTCAGCATCGACGCTCCAACGACAGTCATCACCGCAATGGGCTTCTGTCCCCGAATCATAGCTACCTTCTATCCACCCAAGCCCGCAACACTCGCGCGTTCGTCGTAAGCACTTAACCGTATACAGAAAACCAGATTCCAAGGAAACAACACGCAGAGGTCAGCTTCAAGGCAATTATGGGTCTTCGGACTTTACCTGTCAATGGAAATCGTAGAAGTCATCAAACAAAGGCTGGACGCCCTTGGACTTGAGCAACGCCAGCTTGCGGACGCCGCCGAAATCACAGAGTCGTACATATCCCAGCTACTGACGAGAAAGAAACCGCCGCCGGAGCCAACCCGTACGGACATATACGGCAAGATGGAGAAGCTGCTCGATTTCCCGGAGGGCGCTCTTGCCCGAGTCGCGGAGCTTCAGCGCAGAGAAGAACTTGAAGATGAAGCTCGGGTCACCTGCTTCCCTGTACGCAGGAGTTAGGGATCTCGTCCTCCGCAAATGCAACCCTGACAAGGCGAGCGAGGTACGCCACTATTTCTAGCAACAGCCTTTTGGAGAACTCGAACGGCTGGTTATCCAGAAGCTCCTTGAGCTTGTCAAGTATGTCGCGTCGGAGGAACTGGATAGCGAGGAGTGGCTTCGCTCGGTGGCCCAATTTGGTGGCCGAAGCTACGAAGAGATACGGGTCGTCATCCTCCAATTCCTCGCTTCGAACGTCCAAGACCTGTCGATCGAGAACTGAATCTCGTTCCTGGAACCGCTCGTAGAATCCTGGTACATCGACCTCGAAACGTTCAAGCTGCAATTCACTCTGAACCAGCGGCTGATTCCCCAGTCTTCGAGAAGATTCGAGTTCAGCGAGCTACCGCCCAGGGAGTCTGGCGAGGAACAGCCCGGACTGAGGGAGTTTCTGGACGACGCCCTCCTTAGCGAAGAAGCCAGCGAGCAAAAAATCGAATTTCTGAAACGGCTGGAGTTCAACGGGCGGCAGCCCAATGCTCTCTACTACTACAGGGAGTTACAGAACCTCAGAGACCCACTTCATTTTCGAGACGGAAACAGTATGCCAGGGGAATAGGTCTCCGTCCGGGGCCTTGCCTTCACCGCTCATGCCGATTGACGGAAGCTCAGTATTTGGGACGACGGGGAATCCTCGCGGACCGAACACCTCTCGACGACTCAGGGCTGCTATCGAGAATCGATGCGTCCCATAGTGTGAGATGATGGGCCAGCTCCATTCCGAACACGAAAGCGAGTCCACCGGTTCATCGCGACCGGACCATCCGGTGTGTGCCGAAGAGGCGACGAAAGCGCTCGCTGAGGAATTGGATAAGAGTGAGTTTCTGTATCGGGCCGCCCACCGTGCAGAGATGGAAGGCGTGCGCAATCTCACCTATGCGAAGGAGAAAGCGCGGCAGGCGAAGTTAGACCATGAAGAGGCAAGACGCGCCAGGACGTAGCAGCCAATGAGGTTCGACGGGCCGATCGGGGAGCCCACGAAGCCAAACGCGATGTCCCGGACGCATGTCAAAGGGGCGAACGTGTCGAGCGCCTGATGTCGGGGGTGAGGAGGACAGATGTGGACTCCAGGCGCGAGGGCAATGTGTCCAAACGGGTACACGATGGGGCTCGCCGGAAGCAACAGGAACTCCAGATTACAGAGGACGACCTGAAGCATTGGAATTTGGAGGTCGCCCGGCGAGTCGCGACGGCCAGCCGCCATAGGGCCCGAGTGAAGGAACTAAGAATGCTCCTGGAGACGGCGAGGTCGAAGGAGGCCGACGCTGACGAGGGGCTTCCTCAAACGGTGGAGCTGACCGACCGAGCACTGTCCGCTCTCAAAGATTTGCTGGACCGAACGCCGCATGATAGCGATCAGGCACTTCGGCTTACTTCCGAATCGGCCGAGGGCCCCACGATCGTAGTGGACAACGTCAAAGAGGGCGACTATGTCGCGGTTCTCGATGAGCAACCAATCCTGATCGTCGAGACCCCAACGCCGGCAGGTCTGTTCGATGTCACATTGGATCTCGACGACCAGAGAAACGGAGTCGGGCTTCGTCCTCCGCTCAAGAGAAGATTCTCCGACCGTGGAGACCACATCCTAGACAAAGGGACAAAGCATTTTCGTTTGCGGCCAGGATCGTACAAGATCGCAAATAGACGGGGGACCGCGCTTTTGGCTGAGTACCGCACGCTGCTGTCCGATACAGTCTTCCGGGACGCCCACGTCCGGGTTTTCACCAACGCCAGCGTCCCTTCAACTCGTCGTTGACGACGGCCCCTGCGGGCCATTCGCCCCTGTACAGGCTGACGATGCAATTCGCTGCCTCGGTCCTTATCGCCTTTGCCAACAGATCGTCGAGACCGGCGACATGAGGCGAGACGATGACGTTGTCGAGCTCGAATAGCGGGTTGTCCGCCGCCGTGGGCTCCTGCTCGAATACGTCCAGCTCGGCGCTCCCTATCTGACCAGACTGGAGCGCGTCCACAAGGTCACCCTCGACGACGAGGCTCCCTCGTGCGGTGTTGACCAGGGACGCACCGGGCTTCATCAGAGCGAACTTCTCACGGTCGATCATGCCGAGGGTCTCGTCGGTCAGGGGGCAGTGCAGGCTGACGTAATCGGCGGTCTTGAGCAGCGCGTCGAGGTCCAGTAATTTGATGCCCTGTCCCTTAACGAAGGCCTCTAACGAAGGCCTCGTCGGGCAGTTGCTCCGTCGCGACAACGCGCATCTTCATAGCCAGGGCCCGGAGCGCCAGGCTCTTGCCGATGCGCCCAAGCTCCACGATGCCGAGGGTGCTGCCTCGCACCGTTTTGTCTCCGCTGACCAGCGATTTTGCCAGAGCGAACATCAATGACAGCGCGTGCTCGGCCACCGCTTCGTAGTTGCCGTTGGGTGTGATTGTGACGACGATGTTATTGGCGGTGGCAGCGGCGACGTCAACCCGGCCGAAGCCGGCACCGGCGCGGGCTACGACGCGAAGATTGGGCAGGTTGTCCAGCACTCCGGCAGGGAACTGCGTCGCCCTGGCAATGATTGCTGAAGCGCCCTGAAGACGCTCGATGACTTCCTCGTCGCTCGTTCGACCCTCGGCGAGTCAATCGTCGTTCACCCATCGCAGTTCGAAGCCGCTGGTCTCGAGCAACCCTACGTATGGCTCAGCCTTTTGCTCTTGAGGGTTTCCGTTCGAGACAACCGTTGGCAATGGGAATACTCCTTGGCCGGACACCTGCTTTGGTACTTCAGCCTCCGACGGCAACGAGCTTGAACTGCTCGGCCAGAGGCACGCCAATCTTCCTGCCGATGCCCTCGGGGCCGGACCGAGCGCGGGACTCTCGCTGCTCGTTCCGTCCGCCGAACTGGCTTACGTGGCTGTACAGGGCGGCGCGCTTGGCCTTGAAAGCCTCTTCGGAGATCTCGAGGAAGCAGTCTGGCTCGTCGGAGCTCCACAAGTAGACCTCTCGTACCTTATGGGGCTCCAGTCCCTCATCGAGGTGCTCCGGGTAGGCAAGGTGGTCGCGGGCGAAAGGGTAAACAGCGTCCAGGGTCACGCGGCCGGTGATTCGGTGGTCGCGGTGGTTGATGTACTTTCGGTATGGATCGCACGTTACCACGGCGTGTGGCCGGTGCTTGCGAATCTCCCGCACGATGCGCTCCCTGAACTCGGTCGCGTCTTCGAGAGTCTGGTCGGGAAACCCGAGCATCACGACTTCCGAAACTCCTAGCACTTTGCCCGCAGCGAGCTGCTCCTTCCGCCTGGTCTCGGTCAGGTTCGCGGGATCGACCTCCCGGTCACTGGTCCCTTTGTCGCCGTTGGTACACACTACCAGGACGACCGTCCGGCCCTGGGCCGCCCAGTGAGCGATGATCCCGCCTGCACCCACTTCGGCGTCGTCGGGGTGGGGGGACACTACGAGTACGGTCGAGTTATCAGACATCTGGTCTCCTTTGGGCTAGTTGGGCTGGCGGGATTGATGCTATGGGGGGCTGGCGGCGTTGTACATCTGGGTGAACCTGAGGCCGTTCGCCGCGAGGGCGTCGATGTTGGGAGTCCTGATCTCGGACCCGTAGCATCCGATGTCGGAGAAGCCCAGGTCGTCGACTAGGACCACGACAATGTTAGGCTGGCTTGTGTCGTTCTCCGCCATTGGGGACCTTCGGTCATCTATACCTCTAGGGACATGCCGTCTTCGGCGAGGAAGACGCTGTCGCCGAAGATACTCCTAGCCTTCCTCAGCTCCCCGTTGGCGTCGGCGAGAATCGCCCGGCCGTGGTGGACGAATCCCAGCCTGTCCGGGGCTCGGCTGGGGTCGAGCAGGTACGTGCACACGTCCTCGACCGTGTGATGGCCGGTCTCCATGAGTACCAGATCGTCGTTATCCAGGAGCGACTCCACGTCCGAAGGGGCTGCTATGTCGCCCGAGTACACAACGCTCTTGCCGTCGGCCTCGATCCGGTAGGAGAACGACTCCCACGGCTCTCCGGTGGCCGGCTTGCCCAGATGGTTGTTGTGGGCGGCGACGACCCTGAGACCGTCTCTCTCGAACACGAGCCCGTCGGTCGGCGGTGCAGCCTCGATCGGGAAAGTGATGTCCTGGTATTTTTGCACGATGTTCCAGACGCCGTCCCAGATGCTCATGTCGGGCATGAACACCTTTACGGTCTTGTCGTCCAGCGGTCTCGGGTCTAGCTCCGAGAAGGTGTTGAGCTTCCGTATCGTCCAGAGCAGATTTGGAAGCCCGCCGACATGGTCTAGGTGACGGTGCGTGATGAAGATCGCCCGCGTGGCCAGAAGGTCTAGACCGAGCAGGTGGGCCGTGTAGGAGCAGCCCTCGCCCGTATCAAACCAGTAGAGCGCCCCGCCGTGATCGACCACGAAAGAGCTGTGGCGTCTGCCGGGCATCGGTTCGGTGCCACCGCATGTCCCAAGGAAGGTGATTTTCAAAACTCAGTCGCCTCCTGGTGATTCGTCAAGAGCTTCCTCCGCCATGATATGCTCAGGCTCATCTCCCTTGATCATCGGGGCATATTTTCGCTGATCAACTCCAGGCACACAACCTGACGGAAGGTTGCTCACGAGCGAACCCGTAGGGATCGTGAGCCGCAAGGTGCGACGTTCGCCGACCACCGTCGGTGGTACAATGCCGCTTCGACACGGTCACCATCTAGGTTGAAGCCATGCCAAAGAGCGCAGTTACGGGTCCGAACATTGGAACAGGTCAGTTCAGCATCAAAGGCTCTCACAGCATCGTTCCCAGCCCACCGGTCAAGGTTGGGAGCCAGCGGCAGCTGCTTATGGACGATCACGTGGTCGACGATTGGTGGGAGTGCCGGCGCACCGTACACCAGCCGACCAAGCACCCCGACAACCCGCTGATCAGGCCGACCGAGCCGTGGGAAGGCACCGGCCCCGGCAACGGCACGGTTCTGTACGACGAGCAGGCCGGTCGCTTCCGATTGTGGGGCGGAGTTTGGGACGACAAGATGCGGAACCCTGATGGGTCGAAGGCGGCGCGGTCGCTCAGGGGAATCTACTATGAGTCGGAAGACGGAGTCCACTGGGAAGCGCCCGAGCTGGGCATCCTCGAATGGGACGGGAGTACTGCCAACAACCTGATTCTGGGTGGTGACCGTCTCCACGCCGCGATGTCGGTGTTCGAGCTGCCGTCGAGGCTGTCGGACCGGGGCCGGTTCGGCATGCTCCAGGGCGTTGCAAAGCCGGGTCGCTCGACGGGACACGACCACTCTATGGACCAGATCGTCGCTTACAGCGACGACGGGGTCCGCTGGACGTACCAGGCGGAGAACCCGGTGTTCCACGCCCGCAGCGATACCTACAACAACATCGTTTACAACCGGGATCGCGACGTGTTCATGCAATACCGTCGCGCCTCCGTGAACGCCAACGAGATACGTAGGATCGCCTACTCCGAGAGCGAAGATCTGGTCTCGTGGACACAGCCGACCGTGGTGGTCAAACCCGACGAGCTCGACCCGCCGATGCTCTACGGTATGGCGGTGTGCCGGTACCAGGGCGTGTATCTGGGCACGTTGCAGATGCTGTACTTCGACGCGGAAGCGCGACACCCGAAATCCCACCAGATGGACGCCGAGCTGGCCTGGAGTAGAGACGGCGTCGAATGGAGCCGGCATCCGGAGAGACCGATTTTCCTGGAGGGAGGCCTGATCGGGGACTACGATTGGGGAATGGTCTACGCCTGGAACGACATCATCGAGCGCCCGGACGGCATCTACATCTACTACGATGGGCACGACGCTCTCCACACCTCGGCGGTACCCGGGAGCGGCGTCCGGAGCTTCTCGCTCGCGACCCTTCGGAAAGACGGCTTCGTATCGATCGATTCGGTGTCGGGCCGAGTCGGTTACATGCTTACGAGACCGCTGGAATGCTCCGGTGGCGGGCTCCACATTAACGCCAAGACCGGAGCCGGCGGCTATGTCAAGGTGGCGGTTCGCCGGGGCGATGGCGAGATGGACGGAGAGTGGCTGCCCGACTGGAGCTTCGAGACCAACGCCGTGTTCACCGGTGACGCCACCGACCACGTCGTCGGCTGGACCGAAGGGGATAGCCTGGATTCGTTGAGCGGCCAGTCGGTCCGGCTGCACTTCTGGCTCCACGACGCGGAGCTGTACTCGTTCTGGTTCGAATAGGTGTCTGTCGTAGTACCCGTACCGTAAGGAGAGTAAAGATGATTTCTACCGGTGTGATCCGAAACTGGCGAGACCAGGAGCCTGCGAACAGCCACGGGGCGGTGGGGTGGAAGATCCTAACCGAGCGGGGTCGGCTCGACCGCCCGTACGACGTCGCTCCGCTCGTCGGCGTCCACGCGATCACCTTCCGGATGCTCCAGCCAACGATGACCGAACCGGCCCACTCCCACGACGCCAAGGAGCACGTCTACTATGTGATCAAAGGCCAAGGGAAGGTACAGTTGGGCGACGACCTCTTCGACATCAAGGAAGGGGATGCGGTGTTCATGCCCGCGCAAGGTGTCCACTCGATCATCAACGACAGCGACGAGTTTCTGGAGCATCTCGTGATCAGCGCGATACCTCACTGGGCGCGGAACGGTGACGGAAAGGCGGCGGACCGAGGACGCACCGACCCAGTGATACGCAACTGGAGGGCAGGGCCGCCTCATATGAGCCACGGTGCGGTCGGCTGGTCGATCCTGGCCGAAAAGGCCTACTTTCAGGGCAAGCGGTCGTATGAACAGGCGCCACTGGAGGGCTTCCACGCCCTGACGATGCACATGATGCCGGGGGGACAGGAGGAGGGGCCGCACGAGCACGTCGGCAAGGAGCAGGTCTACTATTTCACACAAGGCCAGGGCAAGATGCTGCTGGGCGACGAGACGTTTGAGGTCCGCGACGGTGACGCGGTATACATTCCTCCGGAGACCCAGCACGCCTTCATCAACGACGGGGACGATTGGGTGAAGCACCTGATCATAAGCGCACTGGTGCCGTCGACCTGAGTTCGGCCGAGGCGAGATGGCCAGCGTCTTCAGGGCACAAAACCAAGGTGCTTCAGGGCTGCGCCTCTTCTTCGGGTGGCAAGAGCCTGATTCGCTTGACGTTGTACTCGCCGAGAACACCGCGTTCTCTGCTCGTGCCCCCACCATCGAGTCCAGCCCCTCGAGCTCGGCGCTGAAGGAAGCCAGGGACTCTTCTAGACGGGTGTATTCTGTATGGACGCTCACAGTCTGGAGAACGTGGGGTCGGAAGAGGTTGTTCAGCGCGGACAATCTCTCGCTTCCTCTGGGCCAGAAGCGCGTTGAGCTGGTCAATCATCTCCTCCTGTCTCTGTTCGTAGGTCCGGTTTTCGATGACGAGGATACGTCGCGACAGAGCCCCCTCGATTCTGATGATGAGGTCGGCCAGGCCGATGGGCTTGACGATATAATCGTAGGCGCCGTCACGCATAGTTTGAACCGCCGAAGCCATGTCCGTCTGACCTGACAGCATCACAACCGCGACATCGGGCCACCTGCTTTTCAGCTCCGGCAGGAATTCGACCCCTGACCGACCCGGCATATTGATGTCGAGAAGGACCAGATCGAACTCTTGCTTGTCCAGGACGCTCGCGGCCTCGTCCGCGCTGGGAGCGACCTCACACCAATAGCCCGCCTTTGTCAGTCCTGCCGTCAGAGAGTTCCTGATGGACTCTTCGTCGTCGACAGCCAGGATTTGCGCGGCAGATTCGGCATTCGCCATACGGCCACGTCCCGCGTCGCCTTGAACCACGCAGCCGTCGCTCCGGTCGGCGATGTACAGGTGCCGTCGCTATTGAACGCCAGCCCTTCCGGCGACTTGACCAGCGCCTCTGCGGCGGGTCCACCGTCTCCGCCAAAGGCGCCCTCGCCGTTGTCGGCGTAGACAGTGATTTCTGACTCGCTCGCGGGTACCAAGACGCCTGGTGTGGCCGCCTCGGCGGTTGGGGTCGCGGTCTCCGGCGTTTCCGGAACCTCCGCGCTCGAGCAGGCGGCCGACAACGCCATAAAGAGAGCCACGGCGAGCCGTAGGCCGGGTACATGAAGTGGGCCCGATATTTCGTGGGGCTGCTGTCACCGTTGTCTGCTCACAGTATCCTGGATTTGCCGCTCCGGCTCTCCAGCTCCGGAGTGGCTTCCATTGTGCTTCAACGCCTCCAGCGCTCTCAGGCACCGGGTCGCCGGCGGGCCATCGAAACGACCTGTGCTTCAGCATATGATGCTAGTATGCAGGACGTGAACATAGCCAGAGATCGGCGGCTGCGAAGGGTGGGTGCGGCGATTCTCGGGATCGCATTGTTGAACGGATGCGGGAACACGTTCCAGCTGGTGGGGCCCAGCATGGAACCCAGTTTCCCGGATGGGACGGTTGTAAATGTCGAAACGGTCGAGCCGGCCAGCCTCTGGAGGGGGTGATATTATCGTATTCAGGTCGACAGGAGACGAAAGCCTGCGTCTGATGAAACGAGTCGTCGGTCTGCCTGGGGACCAGGTCGAGATCAGAGCGGGCCTTGTATACGTCAATGGTCGAGTGCTGGTCGAGCCCTACGAAGTCTACGAAGACAGCGGGTCGATGGCCTCTGTTTTCCTGGCACAGGGGGAGTTCTTCGTCCTCGGCGACAACCGCAGGGCCTCCAGCGACTCGAGAGACGTTGGCGCCGTGACTGTTGAGAACACCATAGGTAGGGCCACGGATTGAGGGCGCCAGGCATGTTGGCCCTGACTTCAAAAAATATGTCGAGGTCCGCTCTGAAGTCTTCAGAAACTGACGGCGCGGCTGTCTCTTTGAACGAGAAGCTGGCTGAGCTTGCATCCGACGTTGCGTCTGCTTGCGGGTTCGACTACGTTCCTGCCGTTCTACCGCGTCGGGGTAGGGGTGGGGACTGGTCGCCTGAGCAGCGCGTGATCCGTGTCGGGATACGGGACTGGACAGCGGCGGGAGACCGCTTGTGGTACGTTGTTGCTCATGAGCTTGCCCACGCGCAGGTCGATGGAAGGGAAGGTCACTCAAGGGCGTTCTGGCGGCGCCTGTCCGACGGTCTCTGTAGGACGGGCCGTCTCGAGCTGATTCGCCACGACTTCGGATATAGAGAGGGCGCTCTACGGGCGGCGAGGGAAGGTGGGCTGGTGGACGTGCCCGGCCAGCGCGAGTTCGCCTTCGAAATAGGCGACAACCTCGTTGATCGTGATGGGACACGATGGGTTATCAATCGCAGGTTCCGCCGAGCGGGCCGACCCCAGTACAGTCTGGAGGCGCCGGGCTGGACCTGGAGGGTCCAGGAGGAGGAGATTTTGCGACAGTTCAAACCTAGGAGGAAGAGCAGGTGAAATACGATGTCGACGATTTCGAAGCGGAAGTAATCCAGCGGAGCCACACGGTACCTGTTCTGGTCGACTTCTGGGCTGAGTGGTGCGGCCCGTGCAAGGTGCTTGGGCCTGTTCTGGAGCGTCTCGCGGAGCAACATAAAGACCAATGGGTCCTCGCCAAGCTGGACACCGACGCGAATCCGACGATCTCGGCCCGTTATGGAA
>CAUZJF010000050.1:0-10783 GCA_963579975.1 Dehalococcoidia bacterium | reverse complement strand
CAGTCACTTCCATTCGTCTCAGGCTTCAGCCGTGCGAACGATGTCCTGGTGTTCAGCTTTCGCCGCCGAGGACCGCTTTCAGTCTCTCAGCTACGACCTGCTCTTCACCGTCGTTCAAGGTGTGCACGTTGATGTTCAGGCCATCGGTACCTTCGGGGAGGACCCTGATGCCCGGGTTTCCTTCGCGCATCTCAGCGATGACCTCCTGGACCGTCTTGCCCAGCGTCTCTAAGTCAAGACGGGCGAGCAACATAACGCCAGGGAAGCGGGCCACGCGCTCCACACCCACTCGCCGGATAGTAGGAAGGCCTTGAAGCGAGTCCTCGATTGTGTCGAATTTCTTGCCGTAGCTGGCGAACCGGTCCTCGTGATTCATGGAGAACCACTCCTCGACCGCCACCACCAGCCCGACGATCTCCTGCCGGTCCAGCTTCATCGCGCGCCCGAAAGGGAAGCCTTGGGCCGACGCCGCCCGAACGAGATCGCTCTTGCCGCAGACGAACCCTGTCGATTGATGAGCGCCCAGGTACTTGCCGCTGAAGCACACAAGGTCGGCCGACTGGGCCGTTTGCCGGAAGTAGTCCAACGGGTAGTTCCGCGACGCCGCATCAGCGATGACCGGCACGTCGCGAGCGTGGGCAACCTCGACGGCCTGGTCCAGCGACAGGACCGTGGTGGGCCAGTCGGGCATGACGAAATAGGCGACGGCCGCGGTGTTGTCCCCGATAGCTACGTCGAGCTGCTCTGGGCTACACGCTTCGTCGTCGCCCACCTCAACCAACCGGCCGCCGGGAACGAGGTAGGCCCGGGCGAACCCGTAGCGGTGCGGTCTCGGCAACAGGATCTCGTTCTTCATGCCCGTGGTGTCGGGCAGTCTGGTCCGTTTCTCAGGGTCGTTGCCGGCGATGCACGCCGCCGCGCTCAAGGCCATGGCCGAGTAGCAGCCGGCCGTCACGTAGGCCGCATCGACGCCGATGATTTCGGCAATCAGCTCGCCCGCCACCTCGTGGAGCTCAGCCATCTCCACCCATGCGCCGTTGGCCATCTCCATGGCCCTGCTAGCTGCCCGAGACAGCTTTGACCCACCCCAGGTCGTCGTGTTGCCACCCGCGTTGATTGCCGGCTGTGCGCCAAGCCGTTCGTAGACGCTACCTTCGTTCTCGCGAATCAATTCACCCTCCTGTATTGCCTTCCCTAGCCTCGAATTTAACCCCCAGCCCGGTCCCACGGCCGGTACCTCCGTCCCCCCTTGACCGTGAGGACGTGGCCGAGTCGCTGTTTTGCTTTGACGGTCCTTCGCCGCCCCGCGTCGGACAGCGCGAACTCTCCTTCTTCAAGCGCCATCACCACGGCGTCGCCTTCGGCGCCGGGCGTGAGGGTCCCCAGCTTGCCGTCCATGCCGATGGCCCTGGCGGCGGTCTCAGTGCAACGCTGGACCACGTCATACACGGACATGCCGAGGTACATGAATTTCGACAGGACGGTCAGCAGGTCGAACACCGGGCCTTCGACGTTGGTGTGGTACAGGTCGCTGCTGATGTTGTCAGGCAGGAAGCCCTGGGCCATGGCCTTTTCCGCCACGTCGAACGAAAAGCTGCCGCTACCGTGGCCGACATCGAAGATCACTCCTCGCTGCTGGGCATCCCGAAGTCCGTCGACGACGCCGTCACGATCGTCGAGCAGGCCATCAGCCTTTCCGTGGAACGCGTGTGTCACGACGTCGCCCGGGCGGAGCATGGCAGCGAGTTCTTCGAGGGGCGTGACCGTGTCTTTGACGTGAATCATGACAAACCCGCCTAGCCCCTCGGCGCACTCCAGCGCCCGTTTCAGGGACTCGACGTCGTTGTCGCCGGCGTAGGGACGCGACACCCGGGCCTTGATCCCGAGTACGACGTCGCGGTTCTCGCTGCCGACAGCCACGGTCTCCTCGACGTCCACCCAACGCAGGTCGGTTAGCTCCCCGGACCGGCCCGGCCATAGCATCCCCTTGGAGGACAGGTTCAGGAGCGCGAAAAGACGGGTGTCGCACCGGTCGATCACGTAGCGTCGGAAGGCCGGAAACGTCCTCGCTCCCGCCGAGCCGGCGTCGACCGCCGTCGTGACCCCGTTTGCGACGTTGCCGTAGTCTGGGTCCATGCCGTACTCGGAGGCGCCCCAGAACGCATGGACGTGGAGGTCGATGAGCCCAGGCGCTACCAGCAGCCCCCTGGCGTCGACAACCTCTCTGGCCTCGGATGCCGTGACATCCTCCGAGATCGCCGCGACTTTACCGTCGCGGAAGGCCACGTCTCGGACCTTTTTCAGGCCCTGCGACGGGTCGACTACGGTCCCGCCCTTTACCAGAAGGTCGTACGTTTTCGTCACCCTCTCGCGGGTCGTCGAACTGGATAACGGCCGCGTGGGCGCATACCAATGCACCCACTCTTGACGATGCGCGGGCATACTATTCTTGGCGCAAGGCCGCGTCAAGCGTAGCGCTGGCCGGGAACGACGCAACGGACGAGGCAACCTCAACGGGCCGTTCTGGGTGTGTCATTCCAAAGCCCCTACTATGGTAGAATCGCGTCCAGTACCTTATCCTTACTGGAGGTCCCAGATACGTGGTTTCCAACGTCGTACTTTCGAATAAAGAATTCAAGGTCGTAGGCAAGCGCCCCATCCGGCACGACGGCTACGATAAGGTGACCGGCAAAGCCCAGTACGGGGCCGACATCCACCCGCCGGGGCTTCTGCACAGCAAGGTCCTTCGAAGCCCCCACGCCCACGCGAGAATCCTCTCCGTGGACACGAGTAAGGCCGAGGCTCATCCGGGGTTCAGGGGTGTCGTGACGATCTCGGACTTCCCCGATCCGAACAACGGGGAGCCGATCCCCAGCACCCACGGGTCCAACAACCTCCTCGCTCGCGACAAGGTCCTCTACAAAGGTCACCCGATTCTCGCCGTTGCGGCCACCGGCGCCCACGTAGCCGAAGAGATGCTGTCGTTGGTCGAGGTGGAGTACGAGGTCCTTCCGGCGGTCACCAACATCGAGGATGCGATGAAGCCTGGGGCGCCCCAGCTACACGACAGCATCGAAGGAAACGTCGACAGTCACTCGCAGCTGAAAGACGGCGATATCGAGCAGGGCTTCAAGGACGCCGACGTGGTATTAGAGCGCGAATATCGCACTGATATGGTCCACCAGGGCTACATAGAGCCCCACTCGGTAACCGCCTGGTGGCACGCCAATGGCCGGATTACCCTCTGGACGAGCTCCCAGGGCCACTTCCAAATACGGGATAGCACGGCCGCGACCCTCGGCATCCCGGAGTCCCGTATCAAGAGCGTGCCGATGGAGATCGGCGGCGGGTTCGGCGGAAAGACCAAAATCTACCTTGAGCCCGTGGTGGCCATGCTGTCGAAAAAGACGGGCCATCCGGTCAAAAACACGATGACCCGCGCCGAGGTGCTCGAGGCTACAGGGCCGACCTCGGGGAGCTACACGAAGGTGAAGATGGGAGTGACGCGGGAAGGCCGGATGATGGCCGTCGAAGCGACCCTCGCTTACGACTCCGGCGCCTTCCCGGGATCGTCGGTCGGAGCCGGCGCCCTCTGCATGCTCGCACCTTACAACATCGAGAATTTCCAGGTCGACGGCTATTCGGTAGTCGACAACAAGCCAAAAGTAGCGGCGTACAGGGCTCCGGGCTCCCCGGCGGCATCCTTTGCGGTCGAATCGATGGTCGACGAGATATGCCGAGAAATATCGATGGACCCGCTGGAGTTTCGCATCCTGAACGGGGCCAAGGAGGGGACACGGCGCGCCAACGGCGTACCGAACCCTCGCATTGGGTGCATCGAGACCACCGAGGCGGCTAAGGAGCACGACCACTACTCGGCCCCTCTCAACGGGCCCAACTGTGGGAGAGGTGTCGCGATTGGGTTTTGGATGAACGGTGGGGGAGCCGCCTGTGCGACGGCGAACGTCAACTACGACGGCACCGTCAACCTGATCATCGGCTCAATGGACATCGGAGGCACCCGGCCGGCTGCTGCCCAGCAGTTCGCAGAGGTACTCGGAATCCCGGCCGAGGACGTCTATCCCCAGGTCGGAGATACCGAGTCGATCGGCTACACGTCCATGACCGGCGGCTCAGGCGCAGCATTCAAGACGGGATGGGCCTGCTACGAGGCGGCCCAGGACGTCAAGGGACAGATGCTCGCCCGCGCCGCGACGGTCTGGGAAGCCTCTGCGGACGACGTCGAGCTGGTCGACGGCGTCTTCCAGCACCGGACCGACCCCGAGCTCAAAATGACCTTCAAGGAGCTGTCCGGCAGCTTGGCCGGGAGCGGCGGACCGGTCGTCGGTCGGGCCAACCTCAACCCCAGCGGCGCCGGTTCGACCTTCGCGACCAACATCGTCGACCTCGAGGTCGATCCCGAGACCGGCAAAGTCACGATTCTCCGTTACACCGCCCTGCAAGACGCCGGAAAGGCCGTTCATCCCAGCTATGTCGAAGGTCAGATGCAGGGCGGCGTCGTACAGGGCATTGGATGGGCCCTTAATGAAGAATATTTCATGAGCGACGACGGCCAGATGATGAACTCCAGCCTGCTCGACTACCGGATGCCGACCGCGCTGGACCTGCCGATGATCGACACTGTGATCGTCGAGGTCGCCAACCCGGGTCACCCTTATGGGGTACGGGGGGTCGCCGAGGTGCCGATCGTTCCGCCCCTAGCGGCCATCGCCAACGCCATACACGACGCTATCGGCGTTCGCATGACTAAGCTGCCGATGAACCCGGCCTCGATAGTAAAGGCGCTGTCGGAGAACGGATCGGCGCCCAAGGCTTCCTGACGTAGAGACACCCTCCGGCGGGACGTCTCGCCCCGCAAGCGAGCTCCTCGCGGCGTGTCCCGCTGGCGGGTCGCCCAACTATCAAAGAAAAAGGGCAGGCCCCGAGGCCTGCCCTTTTTCTTTGACTTACGGGTCCCGGCTATCTAGGTGTTTCTAACAACCGAAGCCGCTTCAACCTGGCGCGAAAGCACAGCCGGCGACGGGATCCCTACCAGTCCGCTCTAGTAACGGCCGCCACCACCACCGCCACCGTACCCCCCGCCACCACCACCGCCGCCTCTGTCCTCTCGAGGACGGGCTTCGTTCACGGTCAGGCTGCGGCCGTCCATTTCCTTGCCGTTCATGCTCCGGATGGCGGCTTCCGCCTCGTCGTTCTGAGGCATTTCGACGAAGCCGAAGCCTCGCGAACGGCCGGTCATACGGTCTGTGATGACTCTGGCAGACGTAACTTCCCCGAATTCGGTGAAAGCTACGTGCAGTGAGTCGTCGGTGGTCTCGAACGGTAGATTGCCCACATATATATTCATGCGGCGCTCCTCTTGTTATCTCTCCTCATCACGTGCAGCGTCGCATGCGAGTCTAGCGGTTGGGTCACGAAACGCAGGAATGCGGAACGAGGTTGCGACTTGATGCTCGGAGGCGGGGCCATTGTAACACGGTTCGGATACCTGTCGAGCTTTCCCCTCGTAGGCCTCGGCTATGCCTCCCTTCCAAACCCCCGTGCAGGCCCTCGGAAACGCTGCCATGCCAGGCAATGGACTACCGGGAGCGCTCCAACACTATGACCGGGATATCGCGGAAGGTCTTCTCCTGGTACTTATCGTAGTCGGGCCAGATTTCAACCATCATCGGCCAGAGCCGCTGCTTCTCCTCCGGCGACGCGACATCGGCCGTTGCGTCGAACTTCTCAGCGCCGACCTGAACACGGACGTTTGGGTCCGCGATAAGGTTAAGGAACCAGTGGGGGTGGTGCTTGTCGCCACCTTTCGAACCGACTATGACATATTTGTCGCCGTCGACACCGTAGATGAGCGCGTTGCGACGATTGTCTCCCGACGTGCGTCCCGTGGTGGTGAGCACTAGGCAGCGCACGCCGTTCCACATGTGCCCAATCTTCCCATCGGACTCGACGTACTGCCGAGTGTGTTTGGAGACCCACTCGATCGCGCTATCCTGCACCTCCGTCATTTCAGATCACCTTCCCTTGGGGTTCGAGGCACGTAGGCAGACGAGCGCCGCACAGAACTACGCATCGTCGCTAGCTCCGGCCAAGAGGAGTTAAATGATTGCACTGATGTTCACGCCAAATGCCACGATCCCGACGGTGACCCCGGGTCCGGCACCTCTTCGCCTGAGGCGATGGACGTGAAACCGCACGATATCTTCCTGCGGCCCATCATCCTGGTCCTCGCATCGCAAAACCGGTCCAGAATCGGGCGGTCAGCACCGTAGCACAGCTTGCAGCAGCGAGCAAACCAGGCTGACATTGACCCGCCGGACGCACGGCTCTAGAATCGCTCCGGACTGAACGGGACGCCGTGATCGATCACGACCTTCGAAGGCGTCCGCTGTTGTCTACAAGGAGCCAATCATGGAACGGCAACGACTTCACATCCTCGGCGTGAACGCTCATCCCCACGACTTCACGCACTACGCGGGTACCCTTGGTATCCACAAGGCCATGGGCGACGAGGTCACCGTTGTCACCATGACCTCCGGGTCCAACACCCACAACGAAAAGCTCGCCGATGAGCTGAGGAAACCGCCCGAGGAGCGGGACCCGAAGATAATGGAGCAATCTGAAGAAGAATACGCGGCCCTCAAGATCGACGAGCTCCGCAGGGCCTGTGCCCGGTTCGACGTGACCGACGTCCGGGACCTCGGATTCCCTCAACCTTTCAGTATCGACAAGTACCCGGATGCGATCAAGGCGCTCGAAGCCATCATCCTGGAGCTACGGCCAGACGTGATGATAACTCAGAGTCCCTACCTGACCGGCCACGACGGCCGGCCCGAGGGAACGCGTGACGACCATCTCGAGACCGCCTACGCGAGCATCGAGGCCCGGCAGGCCGCCAGAATTGCGGTCTATGGCAACACGGAGCCGCCACACAAGGTAGCAGCGACCTACTTCCCAGGCGTCTACTTCGAGCCCAACGAGCACGACTTCATCGTCGACGTCAGCGCCTGGTTCGAGCAACGGGTCGAAGCGGAAGCGACCTTCGTCAGCCAAGGCCATACGCCCGAAAATTCGCACCGACGCATCATGCTCACGACCGGTGTCACCGGCTCCCCACACGGCATCCAGTACGCCGAGGCCTTCGTTCGCGAAAAGCCGGAGGTCCTACCTCACATCGTGGTCGCCAATGCGTCGTTGCGCGCCGCCGGGGAGTCGTATTCGGAGATGACACGGAGGCGTCTCGGCAAGAGCGGCTGAGCCTGGTCACTTGCGAAGCGCTCTATCGTTGTGCCACATAGGCATAGTTGGTAAGCTAGGAACACACGAATTGTCGATGGAGAACGCGTTGCAAGAGGTCTTTCACGAAGCGGCGACCGAGCTAGGAAAAGGCGACAAGCTCGTCGTCGCAACGGTGGTCCGGACAAAGGGCTCGACTCCCCAGAAGCCCGGCGCCAAGCTGCTCGTCCGGCAGGACGGCAGTGGCGTTGGGACGCTTGGTGGCGGCTGTGTGGAAGGGGACATCTGGTTCGCGGCCAAGGAGCTCATGCAGAGAGGTGGCGGCGCTCAGCACCGTGACTATGTTCTGAATGAGGCCTTGGCTGCGGAAGACGGTCTTGTGTGCGGCGGCACGATGTACTTCCTGATCGACCCCGTTTACAGGCCGGACGAATACCTCGGCTACGCCAAGGAGATCGACGCTGCGTACGAGGGTGGTCCGGCCGTCGCTATGGCGAGCCTGATCCGGCCGGCCAAGAGCAGCGGCGCCCCCGTAGGCAGCAAGCTGCTCATTAGGGAGAACGGTGTGACCGAGGGCAGCCTGGGCTCGCCGGACGTTGACCGCGTCGCCGTGAAGAAAGCTCTGGAGCTCATGGTCCTTGGCAAAAACGAGTACGTTACCGCCGAAGATGGAAGTGAGATCTTCGTAGAAGCCTACACGACGCCGCCTCAGCTCATCCTGTGCGGCGGCGGCCACGTGTCCAAGGCGATCGCTCCGCTGGCCAAGAATCTGGGCTTCCGAGTATTCGTCACGGACGACCGGGAGGATTTCGCCAACGAAATCCGCTTTCCGGAGGCCGAGACTCTGGTGGTTGACACGCCCGAGAACGCCCTGTCCCAGCTGCCGGTCAACGCGAATAGCTACGTCATCATAGCGACGAGGGGACATCGCTACGACACCGTGGCTCTGGAAGCCGCGACCCGAACGCCCGCGAGATACGTGGGGCTCCTCGGAAGCAGACGCAAGACCATTCTCATCTGCGAAGACCTGATGCAGAGTGGGGTCCCGATAGAGCGCATCAAAGAGATCCGTTCGCCGGTTGGGCTGGACGTTCACGCCCGCACCCCCGCCGAGATCGCGATCAGCATCATCAGCGAGATTCTCATGTTCCGGCTCGGCGGCACCGGCCTGCCGATGAAGCTGGACGAACACCGCATCGATACAATCCGCGAGAAGCTCCAGGAGCCGGTGGCCGCAGCCGACTAGCCGCCCTTCGCCATTGGTGTGCTCCCATAGCCCCGCCGGAATGAAATGAGCTTGGTCTCCGCGATCCTGATCGCCGCCGGCGAGTCGTCACGTATGGGAAGACTCAAGCCCTTGCTGCCCTGGCGTGGCACGCCCCTGGTTGAGTACCAGGTCGCGAGTCTGATCGACGGTGGGGCGTCCGAGGTCGTCGTGGTCCTCGGCCACCGGCATGAAGAAGTGACGCCATTCGTCTCAGGCCAGGGCGTCCGCTTCGTCGTGAACCCCAGCTACCGGGTAGGCAAGACGACATCGATCAAGGCGGGCATCCGCGACCTGGACCCGAAAACGACCGACATCCTGTTGCTCGCGGTGGACCAGCCGCGGCCGCCCAGGATTATCGACGCGGTCCTCAGGTCTCATCTTCGCAGCGCTGCCTTGATCACGTCGCCTCGGTACGCGGGCCGTGGGGGGCACCCATTGGCCTTCGCGTCCGCGCTGCGAGCCGAGCTCGAGGCGATCACGGAGGAGGGGCAGGGCATCCGTGAGGTGCTCTTGGCCCACGAGGCGGAGGTGAACGCGGTGCCGATCGACGACCCGATCGTCCGCGTCGACATCAACACAGCCGAAGACTACGAGAAGGCATTGGCGCGATACGGGACTTGAGCCGGCGCTGGTCAAACGAAAAGGTTAGATCACCGATATGCTAATCGTTGAGCCAGGTGATACGCGAGGGCCTGAGACTGCTTGGCGACTGCAATCTCAACCGAGGTCCTCGCGCTGGAGGAACCAGCGCCCGCACTAGGGAAGCTTCGCGCTGACGCCCTTAGCCACGGCGAGCAGCTCCGCGGAATCACGCAGCGGAGTCTCGTCAGAGGGCATCGTCGTATGCAACGAAATGATGATGAGCTCTTTCCGGACCACGACCATGCTACCGACACCTCCAGCATTTACCACAGCCTGGACCGACTGGGCGCCATCAACGCCCTCGTTGAACTGCGCACCGGGAGGGGGTCGTTCAATTCCAAGCCCTCTCGTGTCACGTCGTAATGTGAGTCGGCGGCGCCGGTCGAGTCGAACTTGGTGACAGCCAGTGTTATCGCCTTCGAGCCATCCGCCGTCTGGTGAGAGACCATGCACATCGTTTCGACCGCGGGATTGTCGTTGTTCGCTGGCTCGGTAAGCTCCGATGTTTTTGAGACCAGATCGGCTGCGGGGTCGTTTATTGCCGAGTACAACGCGGAAGCCGTGTCCGACCTGGTCCGTTTGCTTCGAGACAAATGCCAGGAACTCGTCCGATTTCCCAACATGGGCCGCGCCCGGTCGGAGCTGGCGCCGGGCTTGCGTAGCATGCCGGCTGGAAGCTACGTGATCTTCTACGCTGATGCCGATGACGGAGTCGAGATCGTCCGGATCCTGGCAGGAGCCCGGGACCTCGATGCCTTTTTCTAGCTGCCTGTTAACCTCCGAGGTGGCGGTCGAACCACGCGACCATCCGGGTCAGGTACTCTTCCCGCAGTTGGGGATGCCCCGAGCGGAGGAACGTGTGACTGGCGTCGGGGAAGCGCACAAATTCCACCTCCTTGCCGAGCCGCTTCAGGGCGACGAAGTACTGCTCGCTTTGCTCGATGGGGCACCGAAGGTCGCTTTCGCCGTGCATCAGCAGCACAGGCGTTTCAACGTCGGAGGCGTAGGTTAGCGGCGAGTGAGCGCGGAACGCGTCTACCGCGTCCTTTCGCATACCTCCCCATTGTATCTCCCCGAAGCTGATGCCGATATCGGACGTTCCGTACATGCTCGACAGGTTGATACATGGGGCGCCGACCACAGCCGCCTTGAATCGAGTGGTCTGGCCCACGATCCAACTGCTCATGAACCCGCCGTAGCTGTAGCCACCCACTCCCAGCCTCGATTCGTCAACGTACGGCCGCGAGCTTGCCTCGTCCACGGCGGCCATGATATCTAGGTAGTCCTCACCGCCCCAGTCCCGTAGGACGGCCTTGGCGAACTCGGGCCCGTACGAAGACGACCCGCGAGGATTCACGGCCAGCACCAGGAACCCCGCCGTTGCCAGCACCTGCTGTTTATCGTCAAACGAGTCCGCGAAGCGGCCGTGCGGCCCTCCATGTATGTCCACGACCAAGGGGTACTTCTGAGTGGCGTCGAAGTCAGGAGGCTTGAGCAGGCGTGACTCGATCTCGAATGCCCCGCGACTCACTGAGAACTTCTCCAGCGTCGCTGCAGGATGGTCCTCAAAATACTCGGCGTTAACGTCGGTCAGCGTTTTCACGGCCCCGTGCGCGA
>CAUZJF010000049.1:0-10813 GCA_963579975.1 Dehalococcoidia bacterium | reverse complement strand
TGAGATAGAGGACTCGATCCCCGTTGATCTCTAGGTACTAGGATGGCGGCCAGGTCCACGCCAAAAGAAAGGAAAGCTGCGCCCGACAGCCGCTCGGTCCTGCTGGACGTATTCGAGCGGCTGTTCGGCCGTTACGGTCCACAGCACTGGTGGCCGGGTGAGACTCCCTTCGAGGTAATGGTCGGCGCCGTGCTGACTCAGGCGGCCGCCTGGTCGAACGTTGAGAAGGCGATGGCGAACCTGAAGGCAGCCGACGCTCTCTCCGCCGCCGCAATCAGGGAGCTTCCCCAGGAAGAGCTGGCGCGCCTTCTGTTCCCGTCCGGCTACTACAACGCCAAGGCACGCAAGCTCAAGGCCCTTGCCGAGTTTCTGGAACGGTACGACGATGACATCGAAGCGTTGGCCGCGGTCGACGACGGAGTTCTGAGAAAGGAGTTACTAGAGGTCCACGGAATCGGCGAAGAGACCGCCGACGACATTCTCCTGTACGCCGTCGGCAAACCGGTTTTCGTGATCGACGAGTACACCAGGCGGGTCTTCTACCGGCTGGGCGTCGCTCCCGAACGAGGTAGCTATTCCCAGTACCAGACGCTATTCGCCGACAACCTGTCAGCCGACCCGGAGAGGTTTGGCGAATACCACGCGCTCATCGTGGCTCACGCGGTGCGAGTGTGCAAGAAGCGCCAACCCCAATGCGAGGAGTGTTGTCTCCTCGATATGTGTCCCGCGGGAGAGAACGTCGTATCCGGGCGCGGCTCCGCTTCGTAGATCCCCGAATACTCTCATCCGGTCGGCCCTTCAAGCGCTACGATGCTGGTGCTCTTGATGACCAGGTAGAGCTGGAGCCCTTCTCGAATCTCGAGGTCCCGCAGCGCGCCTCGGGTTATCTCGACCACCACCTCCGTGCCTATGTCGACATAAACCAGGACTCGGGTCTCCAGCGTGTGCACTTCGGAGACCGTGCCCGGCACAATGTTCTGGGCGCTGATCCTGGACGGTACCTCCAGGGCGAGAATGATGTCGCCCGCCGGTACGGACACCGTCAGCGATTCGCCGACTTCGGTGGACACGTCCGGCGCGGTCAGGGTCACGGTTCCCACCTCGAGGGCAACGAGGCCGTCGGCGTTGGCCGGTGCCACGACCTCCGCGTCGAGCAGGTTTTCGAGGGTCGCGTAGTCGGCAATCGCCGTAACCCTGGGGTTAACCAGCGCCTGCGACGGCCAACCTTGCATCACGGCCCGTCCGCCACCCAGAACCAGAACATCCTCTGCCAACGCCAGGACCTCGGATATCGAGTGCGAGACGTAGACCATCGGCACGTGCAGTTCCCGCCAAACGCGTTTCAGGTATCGGATTATCGCGCCCCTGAACGATACGTCCAACGACGCCAGGGGTTCGTCGAGTAGCAACATTCTGGGCGAGGCTGCCAGTGCCCGGGCCAGGGCCACTCTCTGGCGCTCGCCCCCCGAGAGGGCTCGGACTCCTCGGTCCATCAGGTCCGATAGCACGAACAGCTCGACCAGCTGATCGAGATCGGCCTTGGGGCTTTCCACAGGTGTGAGCTTGTATCCGTAGGTGATGTTGTCCCGCACGTTCATGTGAGGGAAGAGTGCCGAGTCCTGAAAGACATACCCGAGTCTGCGCTTTTCCGGCGGCTTGTTGACCCGCGCCGTCGACGAGTAGACCGTGTCGCCGAGAAGTTCGATGGAGCCTTCGTCGGGCCTGGTCAGGCCTGCGATGCAGTTGAGCAACGTCGTCTTGCCGCTTCCCGTTGCGCCGAACACGGCGGTTACGCCGGATTCGAAGGTCGCCTCGCATTCGAGCGCGAACCCCGGATAACCTTTGGCGACGCGAAACCTGAGCACTCTGTCTCTTTGCTTTGACACCGGCGCAGCCCTAATTCCCACGCTCCGCCCTTCGTAGAAGCCAGTTGTGGACGGCGAGGGTTGCGATGGCGAGCACGATAGACACCGCCACCAGCTCGATCGCCGCTGCGTCGTCCCGGAGCTGCACCTTCGAGTAGATCGCCAGCGGCAGGGTCTGTGTTTTGCCCTCGATGTTGCCCGCCACCGTGATGGTGGCGCCGAATTCGCTGAGAGCCCGTACGAAGCCTAGTAGCACACCCGCGAGGATTCCGCGGTACGCTAGCGGCAGCGTGATCGTAAGAGCGACCCGCCATGGACCGGCCCCTAAGCTGCGGGCCGACATCTCCAGCCGTTCGTCAACACCTGCCATTGCCACCATAGCGGCCCTGGCCATCAGCGGGAACGACACGACGGCCGATGCTATGGCGGCGGCTACCCATGTGAATACGAGATCGGCGCCCAGAACGCCGTGGACCGCTGCACCGATAGGCCCGTCGCGTCCCAGCAGGAGAAGCAGGCCGAACCCTATAGCGACCGGAGGGACGGCCAACGGCAGGGATATCAGCACGTCCACGATGAAACGGCCTGGTAACCTGCTCCTCACCACGAACCAACCGGCCGCCAGGGCTATCGGTAGGTCCAGCAGCGTCGCTAAGACCGCAACGCGGAGGGACAACTCCAGAAGCGCCAGGCTCATGGGGACTCTACCGCCATCTGGAACTCATGACGCTCGAAGACGTTCTGAGCGAAGCTCCCCCGCAGGAACGTCAAGAACTCGGTCGTCGCTTCTTCATCGCGTTCGGCCCTATCGACGACGGCCAGGGGATATGTCACGGGCGAGTAGCTTTCCGGCGGCACGACATCCCACACGTCGAGGTCCCGCGCCATGTTGGCGTCGGTCATGTACACGATTGCGACGTCCGTGTTACCCGATTCGACGTAAGCCATCGCCGCCCTGACATCCGCACCGAAAACCAGCTTCGGCTCGAGGTCGTCCCACAGCCCCAGGGTCCGGAGCGCCTCCCGCGCGTACCTCCCGGCGGGGGCCAGGTCGGGCGTTGCCACGGCTATTCGATCGACTATCGAGTCCGTTAGTTGCTCCATCGAGCCGAGCTCTACTTCGAGATCGGACCGGGTGACCACGACCAGCCGGTTCGTCAGGAGGTCACTCACGTCAGGCTGCAGTGCACCTCTTTGCCTCAGGAACTCCATCGGGGACCTGCCGGCTGGAATGAAGATGTCGGCTGGTGCTCCGCTCGCGATCTGCTGTGCGAGCGCCTGGGACGCTCCATAGCTAAAGGCCAGCTCGACGTCCCCATTTTCTTCAAACGATTCCTCGATCTCACTGAACGCGTCTGCCAGGCTGGCTGCGGCGAAAATGAGGAGCTGGCCGCCGGTACCCTTTTCCTGCCCGCATCCTGTAATGAGTGCAAGCGGCAAGAGCGCTGCCAGAAGCAACGAAGAACACCTGACCGATTGGCCGTTCAATACCAGTTCAGAACCAGTCCACAAGGACCGCGTGCCGGACCCAGTCACATACTTGAGTACCAATGCCCACCTGTGGGCGCCGCCCTAGTCTACTAGCACCGCGACGCGCTTTCCACGCACGACACGATGCGCCATTGCCGTTTCGTCGCTTGCCTGACGCTGTTGCTGATTCCCAACCTCGATGGTACAGTCGTGGCGTTCCAGCCCGTATCTGCTCCTGGAGGTGCTCGACATGGTGATGGGAAAGGCTGCCGTCTTCGTCGAAGCGTTCAAGTTCGAGATGATCGAGCTTCCTCCCGTGCCGGTGGAGGCCGGAGGAATCCGAGTCAAAATCACTTCGGGAGGCATCTGCGGGTCGGACCTGCACTACTGGCGGGGTGAGTTCAAGCCCATCTTGCCCGGAAAGCCTGGGCCCGTGATCCTCGGACACGAGATGACGGGCGCCGTCGATGCCCTGGCGTCGGACATTTCCACTGACTCTCTTGGTAGAACCCTCAAGGAGGGCGACAGGGTCGTCTTTCCTTACTTTTTCCCCTGTGGGCGCTGCTACAATTGCCTGAGAGATGAGCCCAACCACTGCTCAGACCGGTTCCGCTTCAGAGCGTCCGTGGAAGAATTCCCTTACTGCAACGGTGGTTTCTCGGAGTACTACTACCTCTATCCGGGCCACTACGTTTTCAAGGTCCCTGACGAGATCTCCGACGAGGCGGCCGTGGCCGTCAACTGCGCCGTCTCTCAGGTCATCTACGGACTGAACAAGGCCGACGTGCGGATGGGCGATAGCGTAGTGGTCCAGGGAGCTGGCGGGTTGGGCATAAACGCCACGGCCGCGGCCAAGGAGATGGGCGCCGGTCGCGTAATCTCCATCGACGGCCAATCGGGCCGGCTCGACCTCGCCAGGCGATGCGGCGCCGACGAGACCGTCGACCTGAATGAGTACGATACTCCTGAGGCCCGAATCGAACGGGTCAAAGAACTCACCGACGGCCGGGGCGCCGACGTGGTCATGGAGGTCGTTGGCTACCCTCAGGTCTTCCGTGAAGGCATCGAGATGCTGCGCCACGGCGGGACCCTGATCGAGGTCGGGAACATCTGGCCGGGCAGCGAGACCAACATCGACGTCTCCAAAATACTGTGGGGCCAGTGCCGGATCATCGGCGTCACCCACTACAATCCTTACACACTGCCGGTCGCCCTCGACTTCCTCGTCCGTACCAAAGACAAGTACCCCCTTTCCGACGTCATGTCTCACAGCTTCCCCCTGGAAAAGATCGAGGAGGCGTTTCAGCAGGCCGAATGGCTCGGCAAGTCCGAGGGAACCGACGTCACGAGAGCCTTCGTGCGGCCATAGTCTCGCGTCACCCCGCTATCGGATGAGGGAGCTGGGCCGCTGCCATACGCTCGGTAGCCATTGGACCAACCTCCGTACCTATATATACGGCAATATCACGCTGTACGAAAATGTGCGGGTCCGTCTGTTGCGGCAAGGGGTGGTTGTCGTTGGCGGGTCGGCGGGGTGTCTTATGCTATGCTTGAGGCGGCCAGGCGTAGCAAGCGGATAAGGAGGCCCGGTTGGTTCGCGCTTACATACTGATCGAGATGGCCGCGGGTCACTCGAGGGACCTGGTCGGCTCGCTCAAGAGCCTCGAGGAGGTGCGGGACGTGCTGAGGGTCACCGGCCCGTTCGACGTGATCGTTGTCTTCGAGGCTGACACTGTGGACGCGATCAGCAATAGAGTCGCCGACCACGTTCACTCTCAGTCCGGTGTCATCCGCACGACAACCTGCGTGGCCATCGCCTGAGGCTTTCGCGGACGAAAAGAGAAGGGACCATCACATCGCGTGATGGTCCCTTCTTCTGTTCTTTCTTTGTCTGAAGCCTAGCCTGACCGCTCGGCGAATCCGTCGGACTCCCCAAGGGCGTCCCAGTCCTCGGAGTGGCGCCTCCGTCGGTGACCGTTGATCGCGTAAGCGAGCACCAGCGAAGCCAGTCCTCCGACACCCACCGCCAGAACGGGGCCCTGGTCGTAGGTCAGGCTGAGGGCAACGAGCGTCCCATACCCGGTCACAATACCCAGCAACGACGAGTACGGCATCCGCTGTCCGCCCAGAGCGACAACCATCGCGACGCCCACGCTGATCATTCCAATGCTTGGAAACAGTGCTATGGTCGATCCCCCGAGGGTGGCCATCCCATCCCCCCCTCGGAAGCCGGAGAAGACCGACCGCCAGTGGCCGGCGACGGCAGCCGCGACTGGCAAGAGCAGCCATGGGCCTTCGACGCCAATCCAGTCTGAGGCGAGGACGGCGAGCACACCTTTCCCGAGGTCGCCTACGAGTACCACGAGCCCCGGGACCTTGCCTACATTCCGCCGTACGTTGGACGCCCCTGCTAGCGCTGTGCCGACCGCGAAAATATCCACACCGTTCCACCGGCTAAGCCGGTCCGCTATAGGAACAGCGCCGACAAGATAGCCGACGACAATTGCAAAAAACAGGTTAGGGCCTACAGTGAGGGAATCAACCAATCTTCGTCTCCGACGCTGAAATCGCTCTTCGTACCTTTTTAGTATAACGTCCGACGGACCGTCTTGCCATATCTCGATCTGATTTTCGACCGGGCGGCCTCATCGTCGAAGGCCGGCGGAAAGACGCACCGTGTCCATGTCGACGTTCGCCCGAACAAGGTCGGATAGCTTGTCGTATTCGGCGGCCTGACTGAAGGACGTCTTCTTCGCTGACAGCTCCAAACCCCGTCTCCTCGCGACGTTCGAGAGAATCGTCCGTCGCAGCACGTCATTCTGGAAAAGCCCGTGAACGTAGGTTCCCACGATCCACCCGTCTAGACTCGCCAGCCCGTCTTCGAACGCGACCTTGGGCGCGGTCCGGCGCGACAGCGTAAATGGGCGGCTGCGGCCTGAAGAGCTGTGTCTCCCGAGGAAAGGGTGCGGCCTGGGTCAGCATGTCCGCGAACTTTCCTTGCTCCAGTAGCTGCGCGAGCCCAGCCATCTCGCGCTTCGCAGCCTTGAACCATGCAGGTCCGAACTGGCCATTGCTGTACGCTCTCTCGAACTCGTCGGTATCTCTGATCTCGTACGTCGTACCGTCCCCTTGCACTAACACATCGAGCATGAGGTCCGTTGTGAAAACCGATCCGCCTCTGACCAAATGCGGAGTCTTAATGTCACAGTTGAAAACGAACGGGAAGCCGGAGGTGGCAGCCAGAGGTTCAAGGCGTTCGTCAAACGTGGCGTAAACGCTGAGCCACCTGTTCAGGAAGCAGTAGCTCCTGCGGCCTGCCTTCCCAGGTGGACACGCCGTCTAGGACGATCGCATCTGCGCTAACGAGAGTCGGCTTTCCGGGGTGCTCGAAGACCCGCACCTCGGACGGAAAGTGCAGTTGGTGCACTAGGGTCCGACTCAAGACTCGTCCTCGCCGTGATAGCCATCGGAGGCCGCCGGGCCAGCCCTTAGTCGACATCTTGAGGATTGATCGGGAGTAGCCGTTGAGTCCGCTGACCGTGTAGTCGTACTTGTCGTACTCCCACACGACGTAGTTCACGATGGCCGCTCCCATGAACCGGCCGGGATCGGGGTAGAAGCTGGTCCTGCCCGTCCAATTTGCCTCGATCAGCTTCAGCTCCTGCATCAGTTCCCAGGTCGTAGCGGGCGTCCCGTCTGGTTGTCTGTAGGCGACGCCGTTGACGGGGTCTGCCGTACCCCAGACCCCGTTGCGCAAAGCTTCGATAATCCGGTGCCCACTATATGCCTGGGTCGTGTTATAGAGGGAAACCAATCGAGCCGGGATGCCCCCGACTTGGCACATGAGCACGCAACTCGCGCGACGCCTGTGCACCAGTCGGAGCCGCGCTGAATTACCTGTTCCTCGGTTCCTCCGAAGCGCATGTTGTCCAACGCTTCCGGTGCTCGCTGTCCCAGTTGAGCGCACCATGAGGTAATGGCCTCGAGCTTCCCGCAGTCCGAGCCACCGCTCAAGGTTCGGTCGGGAGCCTTGCGTGTACTTCAAATCCTGTGGCGTGTATTCGTTGTACAGAAGGGAAGCGGTCTCCGCGCACAGCCGGACCATCTGTTCATCCAGCGCTCGGTCGATTGAGCCCGGCGCGTGTGTGTCGTTCTCCAACGTAATGTGATAGGCACGGCCGAACTGGCCGACGCCTTGATATTGGGCGAGGTCTGTCACGGTCTAATTCGACTCAGTGGAATCTGTGTGCCTGGCCTCGGCGCCCAGATCAGTGTCTACCCGGCCGTATCGTGGCTGGTGGAGGGAGCCAGCAGGTTGCGGAGCCACCTGAGGCCCGCGACGGTCAATACGATGGCCACGGCGCCGCCGATCAGGCTATTGGTGATCAACGTGCCGGGGTCCGGTCGGGGAGCGACCGGAGTGCTGCCCAACAGCGACGCTTTCCATTGCTCGTCCAGATCGTCGACTGTCAGACCGTAGGCCCACCATAGCGATTCATTCGGGTTCTTGCCGGAGCCCATCGCTTGAATAAGAGTGGTCATTTGGTCCGGACCGTAGGAGCTCATCAGGTGATTGACGACGCCCCACGACTGGTCATAGAAAACCCGCACGTCCGATGGCTTGCCGGGCTGTCGGGTCATATGGCTCAGTGGCATAAGCGACGAGCTCCGCGCCGCTTGGGCCAGCGAACGCTCGCGCCGGTTGGACGACGACTCGAAGTAGGTGGCGAGTCCTTCATGGAGCCACGATGGCACCTGTGTCACCGCCGACGATACTGCTTCGTCCAGCATCAGGTGGGTGGCCTCGTGGACTACGCCGTCGGTGTGAAGCTCCGCCAGGACGAAGAGGTCGTATTCGCGGAAGGCAAAACCGCCGTACAGATGGGTCCGCGTTGCCGTTCCGCTGACGGAGGGAAAGCTCCGCTCGGCCTCACGGGTGTCGTTGACGAACACGGCTTTCATTGGTGGGACCGCATCGAGGCCCATGACCTGCCGGACTTCGTCGAGTCTCTCGGCAACGGCGTCTGAGACCCCGACCACCTGGTCAACGGGACGGTCGTGCCAGAGAAACTTGACGTTGCCCCGTTGCAGTGTCTGCCAGTCGTACCGAGGGTCTCGGTACTCCAGAGTAAACTGGGGTGTCTCCAACGACCGGCCCAAGGCGTCCCGGAGCTGATAGTAGTACTCGATATCGGTCCCAGTCGGCAGATACGAGTTGCCGTCCGTTTCGATTGTAAAGCCGGCGGTTATCTGATTCGCTGGTGAGAAGCTTGGATAGCCGTAGATGGTCACCCGACCGCCCGAGACCTTGTAGTAGAGGGTCACCTCGGTTATTGATGCGTCGCCCTCGGCTCGGAGATTGAAGACGACTTCGCTGGGGAACCGGACCTCGTGGGTAGCCTCAAGGACGCGAATAGGCTCCGGCCGCGGGACACTGCCAGCAGCGCCACCCGAGGGTCCGAAGGCCAGAATAGCCGCGCCCACTATGAGTCCGACGATGGTCATTGATTTAGCTCGTATGGGGGGGGCTATCAGTCATAACGCACATATGTGCCCGACGTTAGGAACATCGCCCTCCAAAACCGCGCTCTATTCTTTAGATTCCTAGTCAGATACCTACGATTCTTATGGCCGAGTGGGCCTTGTACCTCCGATTGATGTCCATGAGAAGCGCCGTGAAGTTCTCGACGTAGCCCGCGTTGGCAAGTCCGCCCCCATCGACTGCCCGGACCCCCTCGATCTTCTCCGCCAGCGCCGACACCTCGGCCTTGGCGTCCTCGTCGTCCGAGCACACGATAACGTCCGAGTCGATAGGGTTCTCGGGCTTGAGAAGGTCGCGGGCGCTGATCGTCTGAAACGCGGCGACGATTCTGGAGTCGGGCAAGACCGCCTTGGCCTGCAGCGCCGCAGAGCCTTCCTCGACAGGCACGGCTGTCGCGACTCCTTTGGAGAAGGACACGGGCGCCACCACGCTGACCACCGTCTTGCCGGTCAGGTTGTCCTTGATGGCCGTTAGAGTATCCTGCTGCGCGACATAGGGTACCGAGATGAACACGATCTCGGAGTCGCGGGCGACGTCCTCGTTGAAACCGCCCAACACAGGGGTGGTCGGCGTGCTTTTGAGGATTTCCCGTGCCGCCTCGGCCGCGCGGGTCGCGTCTCTAGAGCCTATAGCGACCGTTTCACCCGCCAGTGCCAAACGGAGAGCGAGACCTCTGCCTTCGGGGCCGGTGCCGCCAACGAATCCGATCACTGGTCGCCAGTCGGGTCCTTCGGAGGCCGTGTTTCCTCGTCGACAGTCAGGCCGCCTTGCCCCTCAGCGTACAGGTCCCATGGTCTGAAGGCTTCCACGAACTCCTTGGCTTCCTCCATCGAAGTCATCCCCTTGACCGCCCGGCCCGGGTCGTACCCGAAGGTCTTGGCGAACGCGTCAAAGCCCCGCTTCGTCTCCCGTACCCCTCCGACCTCTTCCTCGTACTCGCCTCCCTCGTCCGCCAGTACCAGGCGCTGGCCTCTTCTCACTTCTCGCCAGAAGACTTTCATATACAGCTCCGCATCGTAGGTATCAGAACATCGATGATGTCAGAGTCTACTCTACCGGCAACCTCGAAGCCGACGCAACTCTGGCCGAAAGGTGAGGTGTGCCCACGCAACACACTTGCGGAGGCGTCCTCTATCCGGCAAACGGTCAGGCGACTACCGGACGGTCCGGTAGTCGTATTGAACTCGGTGGTGCGCTACTACTAGGGGTGGTCTCGGTTCTGGCGTCGCTCCATCATCGCCTCGCGCTCGTCCGGCGACAGATGCGCCCACCGGCCACCCGGACCGCCGCCACGCTGCATCCCTCGCAGTCCATTTCCGCTTCCGTTGCCGCCCGGCTGACGTTCGGCATTGCTGTCGGAGAATGAAGACAGCCTGGCGTACAGGCCGTCGAGGGCTATCAACTCGTCGTGCTTGCCCTGCTCGACGATTCGCCCCTTGTCCATCACGATAATGCGGTCGGCGTTCCGAACAGTCGAGAGCCGATGTGCGATGATGACTGCGGTCCGGCCCTTAAGCAGCTCTTCGAGTGCCCGCTGGATCAGCTGCTCGGTCTCTGTGTCGATATTCGCCGTGGCCTCGTCGAGAATGAGGATTTGAGGGTCGGCCGCGAGCGCCCTCGCGAAGCTGATGAGCTGTCGCTGCCCTACGCTCAGATTGAAGGCCCGTTCGTTGAGTGGCGTATCGTAACCGCGTTCCAGATTGGTGATGAAATCGTGGGCCCCGACGGCCTTTGCCGCCGATGCGATCCGGTCTTCCGTGGCGTCCAGAGTGTTGTATCGGATGTTCTCGGCGACGGTCTGCGAGAACAGGTACGGGTCTTGATGTACGACCTTGATCTGCGATGCCAGCGACTTCAAGCTTATGTCTCGTACGTCGTTTCCGTCGATGGCTATCCGCCCCTCCGTAACGTCGTAGAGCCGCTGGAGAAGGGCGAC
>CAUZJF010000048.1:0-10840 GCA_963579975.1 Dehalococcoidia bacterium | reverse complement strand
CGAAGAAGAGACAGACCAGAAGTAAGGGCTACGGCAGCCCGTCGAATACCGCGGCGGGCGACCAAACGGAACCGCAGGGGTCCTCAGGGTCCCTGTATCTCGCATCGACAAGCTGTCCCCGGTGCTCCCATCGGGGTTCCACCCACGGAGCTAGACCTTGTACGCGGAGCGGCTTTTACCCCACGAGACCGAAGCGGAAGAGTCCGTAATCGGTTCCATACTTATCGACGGGGAGTCCCTGACAAAGGTCTCCTCGTTCCTCAAGCCGGACGACTTCTACAACGCCAAGAATCGCTGGTGCTTCGACGCCTTCCTCGCCTTGTTCGAGAGGGGCGAGGCCATCAACCAGGTTACGGTAGCCCACGAGCTCTCCAGCCAGGAAAGGCTCGACGACGTGGGTGGCACCGCCTACCTGGCGCACCTGGTGCGCTCGGTGCCGACCTCAGTCCACGTCGAGCACTACTCCAAGATCGTCCAGCGTACGGCGACGATGCGAAGTCTCATTTCGGCGGCGGGCGATATCGCTGCAATCGGCTACGACGCAGGCCCCGACGTCGACGCCGCGCTGGGCCAGGCAGAAGACCTGCTGTACAAGGTGCGGGCCAGCGGGGGCACTCGCGATTTTCGCCACATTCGCGAGGTCCTCGACGCCTACATGGAAGACACGGCGACGATCGATCTTGACCCGGGCCGGTATCTGGCTCCTATCCCGACCGGCTTCAGCAGACTCGACGAGCTACTCGGGAACGGGCTCCAGAGGTCCGACATGGTCGTCGTGGCCGCCCGGCCGAGCCTGGGAAAGAGCACACTTGCGTTTAACATCGCCCAGCACGCGGCGCAGCAGGGCGCCCGTGTCGGCATCTTCAGCCTAGAGATGAGCGCCGAGCAGATCGCCATCCGCATGCTGGCGGGCGAGGCGAACGTCGACAGCCACCGCTTGCGGATCGGGTTCGTGAGCGAGGCCGAAGAGAGAAGGGTTCACGACGCCATCGGTATACTGTCCGAGCTGCCCATCTACATCGACGAGACGCCGATTCAAGGGGTCGTCGAGATGCGAGGGAAAGCGCGTCGGCTTCAGACCGAGCGTGGTCTCGACCTCGTCATCGTCGACTATCTCCAGCTCATGACGTCCGGAAACACGCGGAACGACAACCGAGTGCAGGAGATGGGTGAGTTCTCCCGCTCGCTAAAGGGTCTGGCCCGAGACCTGGATATCCCTGTATTGGCCTGCTCCCAGCTTAGCCGTGCTCCGGAGCAACGTCCCTCCCACCGGCCTATACTCTCCGACCTTCGCGAGAGCGGCAGTATCGAGCAAGACGCAGACGTCGTGGCGTTCATCTACCGCGAGGACATGTACACGACCGAAGAGCAGTGGGAGAAGCGGTCTCCCAGCGAGCCGTACCCCAAAAACATAGCCGAGCTCATCGTGTCGAAGCACCGGAACGGGCCCACCGGGACCATCCCTCTGTACTTCCGCGGCGACGTGGTGCGTTTTGAGAGCCTCGACCAGTCGGTGGCCTCGAGGAGCCTGCCCTGAGTTTTGCCGAAGGAAGTTTGCCTAGAGTGGCGTTTACGGGCTTCCCCGCGAAGGTGCGTTACGTACCCGTTCCCGGCCCGCTGTTCAGCGAGCTGCTGGAGCAAATAGACGACATCGCGGAGCTCAAGTGCACTCTACGCCTCATGTGGCTCCTGCATGAAAAGAGGAGCTACCCTCGATTTCTGACACGTCGTGAGCTTGCGACCGACCAGGTGCTGGCGAAGGTGTTGAGTAGTGATGGCAACGACCCCCAGACCGCAATCGACCGGGCGTTGGCCGCGGCCGTCCGAAGGGGGACGTTCATAACGGGGCCGACCAGGGGTGGTGAGGCATCGGAGCGTGTTTACGCTCTCAACACCGAACCCGATCGCAAGGCTCTGGCCAGAGTGCTGACCAGCCCCCCAAGAGTCGTAGAAGGGCTCCAGCCGGGCGCCTCGGACGGCCCGGCCGAGCGGCCAAACATATTTGGCCTTTACGAGAACAACATCGGGCTCCTCAGTCCAATGATCGCCGAGGAGCTGAAGCAGACCGAAGCTGTCTACCCCCAGAGTTGGATAGAAGATGCCTTCCGAGAGGCCGTCAGCAATAACAAACGTAGCCTGAGGTATATCACCGCGATACTAGAACGATGGGAGCAAGACGGAAAGGGTGATGGAAGACCTCTCAGATATCCTAAAAAGAATAGCTTCGAGGAACGGGTCAGGCGATAACGGTCCTGTTGAGCACCCGCCGGACATCGACGAGTCCGATGTCTGCGACGTGTGCGGCGGTCGTGGCTGGCTGACGACTGACGTCCCCGCCGGCGACCCCAACTTCGGGCGCTTCGTGTTGTGCGGGTGCCAGCAATCGCGCGTCGACGAAGAGCGGTACTCGAGGCTACTTCGATACAGCAACCTCGGCGCCCTGAGCCGCTTCACGTTCGACACTCTGGGACGACAGGAGTCCGGCGAGGCCTACCAGGCCGCCGAGTCCTACGCCGAAAACCCAAGCGGCTGGATCGTCTTCACAGGACCTTACGATCCGATGAAGGTGCGGCTGGCCGCCGCCATCGGGAACCGATGTCTCGAGCGCGGATACGTCGTCCTGTTCGTTCACGTCTCAGACCTGCTTGACCATCTGCGGGCGACTTTCAGTCCAACGAGTGAGATGGCCTACAGCGAGCTCTTCAACCAGGTCAAGAACACTCCGCTCCTGATTCTCGACGATCTGGGCAGCCACAGCACTACGCCCTGGGCGGAGGAGAAGCTCCGGCAGATCATCAACCAGCGCTACAACTCCGAGCTTCCGACCGTCATTACGACGACCGGCGACCTGAACAAGGTCGATCCTTACATTCTGAGCCGTATCCAATCGCCGGACCTGGGGCGCATCGTCGAGATCAGCGCCAAGCCCCAAGCTACCACGCACAGGCTGGGGGACATCGACCCCGGGATGCTGAAACGGATGACGTTCGAGACCTTCGACGTTCGCGGAAACGGTCCCACCGCTCCCCAGAGACGCAGCGTCGAGGCCGCATGCACCGCCGCCAAAAATTTCGCGGCCGACCCCGACGGCTGGCTCACGCTCTTCGGCGAGACCGGGGTTGGCAAGACCCATCTCGCGGTGGCGATCGCCGCGGAGCAGATCGAAAAGGGGAGGTCGATATTCTTCGCCAGGGTACCCGAGCTCCTCGACTACCTCAGGTACACATTCAGCCCTGACAGTCGAATCACCTACGACCGGTTATTCGAAGACGTCAAAACGGCCCCCCTACTGATACTCGACGACCTGGGCCAGGAGCATAGCAGCCCCTGGGCCACCGAGAAGCTCTACCAGATCGTCGTCCACCGCCACGATGCCCGGTTGCCCACCGTGGTCACCAGCATGATCGACTTCACCAGGGAGCACGGCCCGATGGGCTCCCGGGTCCAGGACACCTCGATCGCTCTGGTCTGCCGGATCGACGCCCCCGACTATCGCAACAAGGCGTCGAGGCGCGGCGGGAGCCCTCGTCAGTCTGGAGCTTCTCGCGCACGACCCACCCGCTGACGAGCATGGACGGCGGATACTGCACCTTCTGCGAGATTATCGCCGGACGCCTCCCATCACGTAAGCGCTTTGAAGACGAAGACGTGGTCGTTTTCGACAACCAGCTCGACTGGCTGCCTGTCATGCTCCTGGTAGTCCCTCGCGACCACATGACCCAGACCGAGCTCTGGAACAGCGGCCAAACGCTCGCGAAACTGGGCTCATTGGCCGTCCTGCTCGGACGCGAGTACTGCCCTGGAGGCTTTCGCATCCTCTCGAACTTCGGCGACGATGCGCTCCAGACCCAGCACCACGGCCACCTGCACGTCCTCGGAGGCCGGTTCATGGGCCTCTACGTCAGGCCTACAGAGGACCGAAGCAAGATTGGCCAATCCGCTCTTCCGTAGGGGCAGGTCTGAGATCTGCCCGCTCTGCGACGAGACGCCCCACACCTGTGTGCCTCTTGTGGCATTCCAGACCCGACGATAGACTTGGGCCCATCTTGAAGAAAGCTATCCTGCACGGCCCGAGAGACCTGCGCATCGAAGACGTAGAGCTGGATACGTCCAGCCTGAAGCCGCACGATGTCTGGGTCGAGACCGAGATTACGGCTTTCAAGATCGGGACGGATCGCGGCAACTACGCGGGCGCGGAGCAGGTGCCGGGAGCGCCGGGGTACCCTCGCTTCGTCGGTGACAGCAATCTGGGTACTGTGCGAGGAGTCGGAAGCGAGGTAACCCGGTTTCGAGTCGGGGACCGCGTCGTATCGAGGGCGCCGCATCAGTCGGAGTACATCGCCGAAGAGTCGCAGTCCATGGTAAAGGTGCCCGATGGGGTGGACCCGGAAGACGGCGTCTGGGCGCACCTGTACACCCTGAGCAGCCTCTGCTATCGAAAGGCCCACTTCCAGCCGGGGGAGAACGTCGCTGTCGTCGGACTGGGCGTTCTGGGCCTCGGCGCGGTCGCGTTGGGTTCGGCCTTCGGAGCCAGAGTCGTCGGGATAGGGAACAGTGAGACCCGCCTTGAGATGGCCCAGCGGATGGGCGCCCACGACGTGTTTCTCTCCGACGCCACCGAGCTCCCTAACAAGCTCGACGCCTTCACCGGCGGCGCCGGTGTTGACCTGGTAATCCTGACGGCCAACCCCTGGTCGGCGTACCGGACGTCCGTCGAGGTCGTGCGTCCGGGAGGCCGCGTTTCGATCGTCAGCCTGCTCGGCCGAGGGGAGCCGCCTCTCGACTTCAATCCCCTGGCGATGGAGTTCTTCTACCTCAAGGGGATTTCCCTGATCGCGGTCAACGGCCGCGCCGGCTACCTCTATCCCGGCGAGGAAGACCGCTTCGAGTGGGACCGTGCGTGCGCATACGTGCTCTCTCTCATATCCGACGGGCGGCTTGAGCCCAAACGCCTGAACACACACCGGCTTTCCTACAGCGACATGGTCGAAGCCTACGAGATGGCCTATAGCCGCGAGAAGTCGATGCTGGGGGTGGTCTTCGACTGGCGCGACGCGTGAGTAACGGTAGGGGCGGACCTTCGTGTAACCTTCGTGTCCGCCCGCCGCTTGGGCCAAAGAACGGCGATGACCGACAGGCAGGAACACGAGCCCCTACACACGAGGTTTGGATGTCATGGCAATAGACCCCCGAGTTCGCACCTCCATGGAGATGTACGACCGCGCCGCCAGGCTGTTTCCGGGCAAGACACAGCTCCGGAGCCGGCTGGCCCGCGGGTTCGCCGAGGGCGTCAGCCCTGTCTACGCCAGGAGCGCCAAGGGCTCGCGGTTCGTCGACGTCGACGGCAACGAGTACATTGACTGGGTCAGCGCCTTCGGCGCGATCATCCTCGGACACGCCGACGATACGGTCGACAACGCCGTCAAAGAGCAGATCGACCGTGGCAGTATCTACACCGTAAACGGTCCCCTGGAGATCGAGCTCGCCGAGGAGCTGGTAGTCACTATCCCCTCCGCCGAGATGGTCCGGTACACCAGGGCGGGCGGCGAGGCCTGCGCTCTCGCGGTCCGAATCGCCCGCACCGCCACGGGGAGAAACAAGGTCCTCTTCTCCGGGTACCATGGCTGGCACGACTGGTACCAGGCGGCGCAGTACGAATCGGACCCGAAGCTGGCCAGCGGCGTAGAGCCGGTGGGCGTTCCAAGAGCGCTGGCAGGGACCTCGATTCCCTTCGCCGAGGGTGACCTCGACACGCTTCGGAAGCTGCTCGACGACCACGCCGGCGACGTGGCGGCCATTATGATGGAGCCTTTGCGGTCCACGGTGCCGGAGGAGGGCTACCTCGAAACGGTCAAGGAGCTTGCCCACACTCACGGCACGGTCCTCATCTTCGACGAGGTGTCGTGCGGCTGGCGTATTGCGCTGGGGGGCGCGCAGGAGTACCTCGGCGTAACGCCGGACATGACCGTCGTCGCCAAGGCGATGTCCAACGGCTATCCCATGGGTGCTGTCGTCGGTTCCCGAGAGTCGATGGAGCCCGGCGCCGAAGCGTTCATTTCGAGCTCATACTGGAGCGACAACATCGGGCTGGCCGCCTCCCTCACGACGATTCGAGAGCTGCGCCGACGCGACTCGGCGGTGGGCTTCAAGGAGCTAGGCGAGAAGCTCATCATGGCTATGAACGACGCCATAGACTCGGTCGGGATCGCCGCCAGGTTCACGGGCCTACACACGAACCCGACCCTGGCCATCGACACCCCCGACGAAACGGTCGCCGCCCAGGCCAAGACCCTGTTCATCCAGGAGATGGCCAGGCGCGATGTCCACTGCAACATGACGTTCAAGGGGACGCTGGCCCACACCGACGAGGACATCAAGCTGACTGCCGACGCTGCCGCAGAGTCCTTGGCCGTGGTCATGAAGGGCCTGGAAGGCGGAATGGACGACCTCCTGGTAGCCAACCTGCAGCAGGAAGCCTTCCGCCGCATCGTTCGGTAGAAATAAGAGGTCCCGCCGCCCCGAGACCAGCAATTTGACTGGCAACGGACTTTCAATGTCGTGACGACTCTCGCTCGCCAGATGGCAGATTTCACGTTCTCCCTGCGATACGAGGACGTCCCCACGGACGTTATGCAGGCCGCGCGTCGATACCTGGCCGACACAGTCGCCTGCTCGCTCTGTGCCTATCGTGTAGAGACCGTTGAGAATCTAAGACAGTACGCGCTCCAAGTTGGTGGCCGCGACGATGCGACCATTTTGGGAACCAATAGTGGAGCGCCGTCCAGCATAGCGGCGCTCGTCAACGGCACCATGGTTCGCTACCTGGACGCCAACGACATCTCGGCACTCCGGGTAGGTGGTCATTCTAGCGATGGAATTCCGGCGTTAATCGCCATCGCCGAGAAACACCAACGCAGTGGGATGCTGACCTGTCTGGTGGCCTCGTACGAGCTACTGGGTGCGTTGGCCGATCATGAGCCGAAGGTTTCACTTTTTGACTCAAGTGCCGTTGCACCGTACCAATTGTGGCGACACGATTGATGGAGGGAACACCCGAAGAGGCAGTCCACGCTTGCGGTCTCTCCGGCACCACAGGCATGGTCGTGAACACTTGGCTCAAGCCGTCCGAGCGCATCCCTTCGATAAAGTCGGTGGCCGTAGGAATGGCATCCCAGCGGGCAGTTGAAGCCGCGAACCTTGCGGCCGTCGGCGTCACAGCGCCTGATGATGCCCTCGAAACCGCACTCCTTCGCTTGGAATCCCTGGCAGACCTTCCGTTCCGCAAGCATCCGTTCGCGCGGCTGGGCCACCGCTGGACCAGCCTTCGCAACATCATTAAGGCGTACCCAGCACAGATTTCCACCCAGGCCGCAATCGAGGCAACTATTGCGCTCTATCACAAAGGGATCAGGGCGGACAGGGTCCAGAAGCTAACCCTATACGGACATCGGACCGTTGCCGGAGGCGTCCAGGGCTCGCGAGAGGCCTTCACGCCCAGAAGTCGCGAGGCGGCTGACCACAGCACGTCTTACGTCGTGGCCATGGCACTGAAGCGCGGAAAGCTCACCCTTCGTGAGTACGACGGCGGGCCTTGGGAAACCGACGAGGTCCGGGAAATCATGTCGCGCATCGAGCTTGTGGTTGACCCAGAACGGGACCGTGCAATGGTTCAGCAGGGAGTCCTGGGAGTTCGGCTTGTCGCTGAACTGGAAGACGATTCGCGCGAAGAAGTCGAAATCCACCAACCGAAGGGACATCCGGACGCCCCGCTCGACGAAGCCGGCCTCCTGAACAAGATGACCTAGCTGCTGGAAGAGACATCGCGCCTCCCGATGCTCCGCGCCGCCTGTATGACCTATGCAAGCGGCTATCGACCCCTGAGGACCTGAACGCCCTCATCGACGCCTGTCGCGTCTGAACCGCGCCCATATATGGATCAGGCCGAGGGTGCGCGCGTGTCCGGCACGACCCGCAGCGTCTCCGCAGTCGCCTTCTCGACGGCCTCTGGAGTCCACGCGATAGGAACGCCGTCTCCGCGAAGCCAGAACTCGAGCAGGTCGTCGTAGTGGGGCGATAGCGGATTGCCCGACTGCCCTCCGGGCAGCGAGAAGCGGTTCTCGTCCCAGTTGCCCACGTCCAGCACCATTCGCATTGAGGCGATGGCCAGTGGATTGGCAGCCGGGTCGAAGGGATTGGGGGCCGCCTGTGCGACCGTGTTGACGTCTCCCCCCAACGGGAAGGGGCCCAGGTTGAATATGGGCTTGAAGAGGGTCCGCTCTCCGAAGGGGTGTCGCAGCGTCAGCGGGCGGACCGTTCCCCAGTCCCAGGCGCCCGGCTCGACGCCGTAGACTGTCCGAATCTTGCTGTACGCGTGGGACAGCGCCTCCTCGATGGCCGCCTCGGAGACGGAGCCCGGCGATTCTCGGAGCCAGCGAACCAGGTGCCCGACTCGACGGGTGGCCAGCAAAGTCAGTGGGTGCACGGGCCCGACGCCCTCTCCGAGGGCGAACCGCCATGAGTTCGGCGCCTGCGACTCGGCGATGCTCCGGAACATCTCTGCAAGAAAGAACTCGAAGACCGTCGCAGCGCTCGAATCGGCCGAGACCGAGCCGTCCCAGTCACGCAGCAGATCGACGGCCCGCTGCGCGTCCGTGTCATCAGGCTCTACACCGAGGACCGAGTCGCGAAGCTCTGTCCAGGGGACGGAGTGAGTGTCGGCCTGCAGCGCCAGGCTGGCGGCGACGTCCCAATCGCTGCGCGCTGTGATGGCTTCGGCAACCCGCGCTACGCGGTAGCAGTCCAACCAGTCGACGCCGAGAAAGGGGACGTCGTAGGCGGTAGCGGGCTGGTTGTTAGACGTGGCGACGTACCCGGCTTCCGGGTCGAGGGTAGAGGGCATCTCGTCGAAACTCACGGGGGACTCGTGCCAGCCGGCGTCCAGATCCGCCCCGCGGCTCGGTAGCGTGCCATAGCCTCGTTTCCGTCGCGGAACGTCGCCTACGAGCTGATACCCCACCGAACCGGAGGTATCGGCGTAGACGACGTTGAGCGAGATGTGCGGCCAGTGCTCGAAGGCCCGCCTGAACTCTTCGAAGGTGCGCACCTGCTCCATGCCCAGGAATCCCTGGACCGGCAAGGGGTCGAGCCACGTAGCGCGGAGGGAGATGGCTTCGTCGGCCGCGGACAGCGCGGGGCCTACGATGGGTCCTCGTTTGGTCACCACAACGTCCTCGACAACGGCGCTGCTTCCCTTGACGCGTATCGTCTCCCGTACTACGTCGCAGGGCACGAAGCCGTCTCCTTCGCGGACGCTGCGCCCATCCGGCCCAAGCTCCTCGATGAACAGGTCCGAGTTGTCGGCTAGCCCGGCCGAGATGCCCCAGGCGGCGGCGCCGTTGTGCCCTGCCGGAAAGACCGGCACGCCCACGAAGGCAGCGCCCGCCACCGCCCATTCGGGCGCGCGAACGTGCGCAAGGTACCAGTGAGGGGGCATGGAAGGCCTGAGATGAGGGTCATTGGCCAGCAGCGGCCGCCCGGACGACGTGCGTGACGGGGCAATCGCCCAGGCGTTGGTCGCCGGCCCATGCCCGACCGCGTCGGAGAAGGAGTTCAGGTCTTCCAGAAGTGCGTCGATCGCCTGTCCGGCCCGCTCCCCAGGAGGCACGGAACCGGGCAGCCAGTCCGGATAGGCCGGGTCGAGGGTCTTCAGCGCCTCCACGCCGTCCTCTTTCAGGACTCGGAGCCTCGCCAGCTCGACATCCCAGTTCGACGCCAGCACGAAGGCCTGCAGGAGATAGACCGCCACCACGTCCAACGCCGTGAGAGGAGTTGGCTTCTTGCGCAGTATCGCGAACTCGTGGGCCTTCTGAGGAGAACCAAGAGTGGCCCCGTCGGTCACACCGCGAGCGAAGGCGTCGACCCTCGCCTGGGCCCCGGCATCGAGAGCCTCGAACTGCGGCTGGGCGGTGCGGGCGAAGCCTATCCGGCGGGAGAGGCGGTCGATGGCCAGCCCTCGGTTACCGATGAGCTCGGACAGCGTGCCTCGGGCCACGCGGGCCAGGAGATCTAGCTGGAATGCCCTATCCTGGCCCTGACAAAACCCCAGGCCATACCAGGCGTCATCGCCGGTTTCGGCTTCGACGTGAGGAATACCAAACCCGTCACGCTTAATTGTGATGGGCCGGTCGAGGCCGGAGACCGTCAGCGTACTCGACGTCTTCGGCAGACGGCGGCCGAGGACCAGCCGGAAGAGCAGCTTGGAGGGGTTCATCAAGCCGGTACAGAGGTAGCTGCGGCTGTTGCCGCGACCCCTTCTTCCGTGAAGCCAAGCCCGCTGAGGCTCGCCCACTCGATGCCAACGCCAAAGACAGTCGCAAAGCTGCGCGCCAACACCGACGCTACCGACTCTACGGACACGCCGTCGCTTCGGACGGCAGACATCGACGTCACGGCAACGTCGGGCATCCCACACGGGACGATGTAGTCGAAGTACGAAAGGTCGGGGTCCACGTTGAGCGCGAAGCCGTGGGTCGTGATCCCTCGACCGATCTTAACGCCGATGGCGGCAATCTTGGCGTCATCCACCCAGACTCCAGTGGGCCGCTCGTCACTGGCTGCGGCGATGCCGAACTCCGCGAGGGTTTCGATGATAACCCGCTCGAGGCTACGCACGTACTGCAGCGGGCCGAGCACGAGCCTCCGCAGGTTGACGATCGGGTAGCCCACAAGCTGGCCGGGTCCGTGGTATGTGACCTCGCCGCCCCGGTCGATGTAGTGCACCTCGACGTCTAGCTCCGCGAGTCGCTGTGGCGCCGCCAGAATGTCTGATTCCAGGCCACGG